>JAZQWH010000134.1:0-1595 GCA_045632205.1 Eubacteriales bacterium | reverse complement strand
TTACGGTTCTCTGCAACGGAGCCGGGGATGCAGAATGCCTGCAGACCGATACCGATTGCAGCTGCAGCGTCGGAAGCCTTCTTGCAGCCCTTCTTGATTGCGATTGCTGCGCCGACTACGTATGCCCACTTTGCGTTCTCGAAGCAGATGGGCTGGGTCTCCTCAACGATCTTGTAGGGATCGATGCCGTATGCGTCACAGATCTCCTTGCACTCGTCGATGGAGTTGATTCCGAATTCCTTCAGAGCGGCGAGGATCTTCGCCTCGCGTCTCTCGTAACCTTCAAATTTTGCCATGATACATTACCTCCTTCAATTAGTCTTTACGGGGGTCAATGTACTTTGCAGCATCATTGAATCTACCGTATGTACCCTTGGACTTCTCGTATGCTTCGTTGGGCTCCATACCCTTCTTGATGAAGTCGGTCATCTTGCCCAGAGAAACGAACTCGTAACCAATGACCTCGTTGTTCTCATCGAGTGCCATTCTGGTGCAGTAGCCCTCGGTCATCTCGAGGTAACGAACACCCTTCTCCTTGGTTCCGTACATCGTACCAACCATGGATCTCTCGCCCTTACCGAGGTCCTCCATACCTGCGCCGATGACGAGACCGCCCTCGGAGAATGCAGACTGGCTACGACCGTAAACGATCTGGAGGAAGAGCTCTCTCATTGCGGTGTTGATCGCATCGCAAACGAGGTCGGTGTTGAGTGCCTCGAGAAGAGTCTTGCCGGGAAGGATCTCTGCAGCCATTGCTGCGGAGTGGGTCATACCGGAGCATCCGATGGTCTCAACGAGAGCCTCCTCGATGATGCCGTTCTTGACGTTGAGGGAGAGCTTGCACGCACCCTGCTGAGGTGCACACCAGCCCACACCGTGGGTGTATGCAGAAATATCGGTAATCTGCTTTGCCTGGATCCACTTGCCTTCCTCCGGAATGGGAGCGGGACCGTGGTCGCAGCCCTTGACAACCTTGCACATATGCTGTACTTCCGTACTCATTGCGTAAGGCATTTCACTTACGTTGCTCATGTTTATGTATCTCCTTTTTTAAATTTCTTAGTGTGGAATCAGGGAATGATCTCGCCGTAGACCTCGCCGAATGCGCCTGCTGCGTTGCACTCGTCGGTGTCGATGTGCATTGCCAGCGCAAACTTCTCGCTGACACGGCAAACGACGTCGTCGAAGATAACGGGGCGGTCGGTTGCAAGCTTGACCTTAACGATCTGCTTATCTGCAACGCCGAGCTGCTCTGCGTCTGCGGGGGTCATATGAATGTGTCTCTTTGCGACGATGACGCCCTCTGCGATGTCAACCTCGCCTGCGGGGCCGACCATCTTGAGTCCGGGGGTGCCTGCAACGTCACCGCTCTCACGAACGGGAACGCCTGCAACGCCCAGCGTGCGTGCATCGGAGTAGGACAATTCAACCTGATCTGCGGGACGGATCGGACCGAGAACGCTGACCATCAGGGTACCCTTAGGGCCGACGAGCTTGATCTTCTCGTTTCCGGTAGCGAACTGACCGGGCTGGCTGAGCATCTTCTTGACGGTGAGCTCTGCGCCCTTGCCGTAAAGAGTTTCTACTGCTTCCGC
>JAZQWH010000133.1:0-8585 GCA_045632205.1 Eubacteriales bacterium | reverse complement strand
GATCCGCATCAGCTTTGTTGTGCCGCTTGCCGCATCGAACCGACGCGTCTCCCGACGGATAGGACGTCCCGCATCCAGCTCCGACGCCTGTCTTTCCGCCTCGTGCGCGATCGCCTTCTCAACGAACGCAAAGGAATTGATATTCTTGATCTCAGTGCGGACACCGAGCGTTTTCTCTCCCTTCTTTGCAAGCGAGAGGTTGACGTCACAGCGGAGCTGTCCCTCCTGCATTCTGCAATCCGAGACCCCTGCCGCAACCAGCGTTTCGCGAAGCATCCTCAAAAAAGCGGATGCCTCCTTGGGACTATGCAATTCGGGGGCGGAAACGATCTCGATGAGCGGTACGCCGCAACGGTTGAGATCGATCCTCGTCTGTCCGCCCTCGTGCATCAGCTTTCCCGCATCCTCCTCAATATGGATGCGCTCGATACGGACACAATGCTCCTCTCCGTCCAAAAGAAAGCGAAGCGAGCCGTTTTTGCCGATGGGATGCTCTGCCTGAGAGATCTGATACGCCTTGGGCAGATCGGGATAGAAATAATGCTTGCGATCCATTCGCGAGATCGGTGCGATCTCGGAATTGAGCGCCAATGCCGCAACCGTGGCAAGCTCCACGGCACGTCGATTGAGCGTTGGAAGCGCACCCGGAAGTCCCGCGCAGATCGGACAGACCGCCGTATTCGGCTCTGCTCCAAAGGTGATCGGACACGCGCAAAAGATCTTGCTTTTGGTTTTCAGTTCAACGTGCACCTCAAGACCAACGGTCATACGGTAATCCTGCAAGCTCATACGTCCACCTCCTCAAGGAATGCGGCAAGCGCGAGCAGGGTTGCCTCCTCACCGGGTCTGCCGATCAATTGAACTGCGCGCGGCAGTCCACGCTCGTCCCTGCCAAACGGTACGGAAAGCGCGGGCAAGCCCGCAAGGCTTGCGTAAACGGTGCAAAGGTCGGCGGCATACATCTCTCCCGCCGTCAGCTTTTCACCAAAGCAAAATGCTGTATCGGGTACGGTGGGAAGCAAGAGCACGTCCGTTTGGGTAAGCTCTGTCAGCAACGCCCTTGTGATCCGCTCACGCGCAAGACACGCGCGCAGATAATACGATTCGCGATTTTCTGCCGAAAGAACGTACGTTCCGAACAGGATCCTTCGGCGCACCTCCTCTCCCAAGCCCTGCATACGGCTCTCTGCCATAAGGGCATCGATCGATCCTCCCTCGGCACGCAAGCCGTAACGAACGCCGTCAAAGCGAGCGAGATTGGAGGATGCCTCTGCAGAGGAGATGACGTAATATGCAGCCAACGCACACGTTGCATCGGGTAATCCAACGCATTCAAGTGCAAATCCACCGTCCGAAAGTGCTTTTTTTGCCGCTTCGATCGGTGCAAGATCGGTATTCGGAATTTCCGCCACTCCGATCCGAATCGACGGGAGTGGCAAGGCTTTTCGGAAGGAATCACGACCCCGTGTCGTTGCATCCATCGGATCACGTCCGATCAGCGCATCAAAAACCGTAGCACAATCCCGGGATGTCCGCGCAAGCACACCCACGCAATCAAGCGAGGAGGCAAATGCGGTCAAGCCGTATCGGGAAAGCGCTCCGTAGGTGGGCTTGAGTCCCACGACACCGCAAAAGGCGGCAGGCTGACGGACAGATCCTCCCGTATCCGAGCCGAGCGCATACGGAATTTGTCCCGCCGCAACCGCCGCAGCAGAGCCACCCGACGATCCGCCCGCAACGCGCGTGGGATCGTGCGGATTTCTTGTCACACCAAGTGCGGAATGCTCGGTGGAAGAGCCCATTCCGAATTCATCCATATTCGTTTTTCCGAGCAAAATGCCTCCGCGCTCGCGCAGGCGTGAAACAACGGTTGCATCGTAAGGAGGAATATACCCCTCCAGCATACGGCTTGCACAGGTTGTACGAAGTCCGCGCGTACATAAATTATCCTTTACCGCAAACGGAATTCCGTCAAGCAGATGTAATTTTTCGCCACGCGCAAGTCGCGCATCCGACTCGCGTGCCAAGGCAAGCGCCCCCTCACGATCAAGCGTGAGAAACGCGCCCACAACAGGCTCTTTCTCTTCAATTTTATTGATATATTCCCGCAACAGCTCCTCGGCGGAAAGGATCCTTCTATCAAGAAGATCGCGGAGCGAGGCGATCGAATCAAGCTTATCCATCCTCATTCCTCCACCGTGCGCGGCACAAGCAGGGCTATGCCATCGGTATCGGGGGCTGCGGCAAGGAGTTGCTCACGCGCAAGACCTGCTTTCACCTCATCCGCACGGAGCTCGTCCGTCTCCATCGCATTGCCAAGCACGTCCTTTTCTATCGGCAGCGGCTCAAGCTGATCCGCCAACGCAACCAGGTCTGCCAGATCGCGCGACAAAGCAGCGCACGCGGTCTCCTCGACCGCAATACGCGCAAGCGATGCAAGATGCTGAATTTTCTCGTTTGTGATCGGTTGCATAACGCCCCCCAAAACTGAATTTCTCTTATTTTCCAACGCAAAAATGCGAAAAGATCTGCGATACGATATCCTCGGAGACCGCGCGACCGTCCAGCTCCGCGATCGCCTCCATCGCTTCCTCCGCGTCGGTGCAGGCAAGCTCAATGGGAAGCCCACAGTTGAGCGCCTCCATCGCGCGCGCAAGCGCTTCGGATGCATTTCTTGCCGCGGCGTGCTGACGGGCATTGGTCAGCACCGCATCCTCTCCAAGTCGGATCTCTCCGTCCGTAAAGAGGCGGTCGACCAATCGCTCCAGCTCCTCAATTCCCTCTCCCGTACGCGCGGAGATCGAAACTCTGTTCTCCAGATGGGAAAGATAGAATTCATCAATTCCCTCCGATGCAAGATCGGATTTATTAAAGACAGCGATCACCGTACAACCGCCGCGTTTAAGCCTCTCAACCAGCTCGCGATCCTCCTCGTCCGCAGGACGGCTACCGTCAAAGAGCGCAAGGATCAGCTCCGCTCTCTCCATCGCCTCACGCGTACGCTCAATTCCGATGCGCTCCACAAGATTCTCGGTTTCGCGGAGTCCTGCCGTATCGTAGAGACGGAGGGTCACGCGGCCGAGCGAAGCGGTCTCGGTCAGCACGTCGCGCGTGGTTCCTTCAATATCGGTAACAATTGCCGCCTCTCTGCCCACGAGTCGGTTGTAAAGCGAGCTTTTTCCAACGTTCGGCTTGCCGCAAATGACGGTTGCAATTCCCTCCGCCACGGCGTGTCCCGTCCGATAGCTCCGCACGAGCGCATCGGTCATATTCTTACATTTGATCAACGCTTGAAGCATTTCCTCGCTGCTCATATCGGCAAGATCCTCATCGGGATAATCGATTTTGGCATAGATAGACGCGAGAATATCGCGCACCTGCGAGTAGATCTCCTCGCTCCGCCCCTCGATCCTGCCTCTCATACCTGCCTGTGCCAACACAAGCTGTGCCTCGGTCTGCGCCTCGAGAATATTGCCGAGTGCCTCTGCGGAGGAAAGACCGAGCTTCCCGTTGAGAAAGGCGCGACGCGTGAATTCTCCCGCCTCAGCCGCTCTTGCCCCGACGCAAAGGAGCGAAGTCAGAACGGTCTCGGTCAGAAGCACGCCACCGTGACACGAGATCTCCACGGTATCCTCTCCCGTAAAGGATGCGGGCGCGCGAAAAACGGTTACAAGTCCGTCATCGATCACTCTTCTCTCTCCGTCACCCAACGTCGCAAAAATATCGCCCCGAACTGCCACTCGCGCAGTCTGCTCGGCAAGCCTTTTGCCGTTTTTTGCCTCAAAAATACGATCTGCAACCGCAATCGCATCGGATCCCGAGACACGAAGCACGGCAACGCCTCCCCGTCCGCGCGGCGTACTGATCGCCGCAATGGTATCTCCCAGCATCTTTCCTTCTCCCTTCAAGCCTTCATCAAATGCAACCATATGCACACCGAGGGTGGCCCCCGATGGGAGGTCACCCTCTGTTTGATTTTTATTCGTCTGCCTCAGCCTTTACGTCGTCGAGGAACATCACAACTCTGCGATTGTTCTCCGAGCCGATCGAATTGGTGGAAACACCCTCAATACCCTGCACCTCGGAATGGATGATGCGTCTCTCGTAGGGGTTCATAGGCTCGAGCATAACGCTCTTCTTATACTTGACGACCTTGGATGCCATACGTCTTGCAAGCGCACGGAGTGCCTCCTCACGCTTTGCGCGGTAGCCCTCAACGTCAAGCGTGATCTTCGCGTACTCGCGCTTCTCGCCCTTGACCTTCTTGTTTGCCGCAAGGTTTGCAAGATACTGCAGTGCGTCAAGCGTCTCGCCGTGGTGTCCGATGAGCAGACCTGCGCCCTCGCCGTCAACGGTGATCACGGTATCGTCATTGTTGCCATCCTTGATGCCAACGGTCAGATCAAGCTCCATATCCTTGACAACGGTCTTGATGAACTCAAGTGCGACCTGCGCGCCCTTTACAGAATAAACAGCCTGCACCTTTGCATCGGTTGCGCCGATTCCGAGGAAGCCCTTTTTGCCCTCCTCAAGAACGGTAAATTCAATTTCTTCCTCCGCAAGACCAAGCTCGGCAATCGCCTTTTCGCGTGCCTCCTCAACGGTCTTTGCGGTTACAATGATCTCTTTTCTCACAATCTTATTCCTCGTCCGTTTTTTCGTTAGTTTCGGTGGTCTCTTCAATGGGTGCTTCGGTCGTCTCGACTGCTGCTTCCTGCACAACAGCCTCCTCGACAATCGCCTTTTCGTCAATTGCCTCCTCGACCTTTGCCTCCTCGGTCTCTGCCTTCGTCTCCTCGGGCTTTTGATCCTTTTTGTTATCCTTCTTCAGAGGTGCTGCCATTGCGGGCTTATTCGCCTCACGCTTTGCGCGCTCCTCGCGCTCTCTTTCCTCGATTGCCGCCTTGCGTGCAAGTGCGCGGTCACGGGTATCGTCAAAATCCTCGTCATCAATGTGATGGAGCGAACGAACCTTACCGACGTTGCTCGACTTCTTGACTACGGGACGCTTGCCCGCCATCTCTCTTGCCGCTGCCTTATAATCCTCCTCGGTGAATACGGGGAGAGGCATAATGCGCGCGATGATAAACTGCTTGAGCATATTGAGCAAGCAACGGAAGATCCAGTAGACACCGACGATTGCGGGTACAACGAAGGTGAAGTAGGTGGACATTGCAGGCATCATGACATCCATCATCACGTTGGAGCAAGCCATCTGCTTTCTCTCGATCTCGCTGGTTGCCTTGGGCTGGGTATTCATCAGCTTACGGGTGATCTTGGAGCTGAGGAAGTAAACCGCAAAGGTCAATACGGGCACGAGCAGGAGCCATCCGAAATCGTTGAACGAGGGGATCATACCGAAGTTGATGCCCGCGATGTTGAAGTTCGGGATGCCTTCCTTGATCGATGCGACCGCATTGAAAACCTCTCCGCCGTTTCCGAAGAACTCAAAGCTCTTCAGCCCCTCGAAGATCTCAATGGAGTTATCGCGAAGCTTGGAAAGGATCTCAATGGTTCCGTTTCCTGCCTGCTGAAGCACGCCGCCAAAGCCGCCTGCCGCACGGGAGGTGGTGAAATAGGTACCGAGTGCGGTGGAAAGCGAGGAAGCCTGACCGAGCACGTAGTGGAACGGGTCAATGACGATATAATACAGTGCCATAATGATCGGCATCTGAATGAGAAGAGGCATACAGCCGCTGTAAGGGCTGAAATTCTCTCTCTGGTAGAACTCCTGAATCTCCTGCTGCATCTTCTGCACCGAAGCCTGGTCATTGCGATTCTTGTATTTGTTACGGATCGCCATTTCCTTGGGACGCAGAGATGCCTGCTTGATGGAGTTTCTCTGCTGCTTGATGGAGAACGGAAGCATGCACGCCTCGATGATAATTGCAAATACGCAAATACCGACGATATAGCTGCCAAAGCCGATGGTCTTGGTCAGCCAATTGACGAACTTACCGATCGCACTGAGCAGCTTATCCACAATACCGCCCTCGTTTAAAAGGTCAACGTTGCTCTTAAGCGAGTTGACGAGTACACGGAGGTCGGTCTCGGTCATCCGTCCGCCGCCGTAATTAACATCTTTTACCTTATCGTCATCGGAAACTGCGTTGTTTGCCTTGGTGATGGCAGCCTCAGCAGCTGCAATATCAGGCGCATAGACCTGATTGACGTCCAGCGCGGGGTTGGGATTGAGCAGATTGTGTCCGCGATATGCCGCAACGATCAGCTCCTGAGAGTTGACACCCTTGGAGTATGCCTTTGCAAGCAACTGCGCGATCTTGTCAAGCTCCAAATTGGTCATACCTGCATCGGGAGCCTCGGTGCCTGTGATCTCCGTAAGCTCTCTTTTTGCCGTGGTAAGGCTATCAGCAGTTACGGTGTTTGCGGTGAGGACAACCTTTCCTCCGCCACATCCGCCACAGCCCGAAAGAACCGTAGCAACAAGGAGCAGTAACGCCACGATGGCGTATACGCGTCCTGTCATTCTCTTTTTCATAATTGTCTTTCTCTGCAACAAATTGCAGATCTCTCCCTTCTTATTTTTGGGACGTTGCATCGCCGTTTTCAAGATTTTCGCCGCGCGATGCCGCGGCAAAGTCATTGCAGGTCACTTCACTCTCGTCAAGCCTCTCCAAGCCGTATTCCTCGGGATAGTAATATTTGGTCAAGGGATAGGCGATCATAACGGGATTGCGCAATCCTCGTTCGGGAACGGGATCGTACCCCGCACGTCCGAACGGATTACATCGCCCGATCCGCCAGACCGTCAGGATCAGACCGATGAAAAAGCCTCGCTTTTGAAACGCCTCCAACGCGTAGGACGAGCAGGTGGGCGAAAAGCGACAGGTCGGTCTGCCCTTGAGCTTGGACAGACATTTTTGGTAGAACCGAATGAGCCAGATGCAAAGATATTTCATACGGTGGGTTCCTCGCGGAGCATTTTGAGGCGGCGGAACGCTGCCAAAAGCTCACGCTCAATATCGGTGGATTTTGCCGTCAGGATCCCGTCTCGCGGCGAGAGGACGATCAAAAATCCCGTTTTGAGTTCCGACTCGATGGCGCGATAGCCCGCACGCAGGATCCGCTTTGCGCGGTTGCGCTGTACGGCGCCTCCGACACGCTTTCCAACCGAAAGCCCAAACCGATTGTAATATTTCTTCTCGGGATTTTCCAGCATCAAGCGACGCGCGGCATAATCCCGCAGAACGTAAACCGCCACGTATTTCCCAACGTGCCGACTCCCCTTCTGAAAGGTCTTATTATACAAATGGTGTTCCTTGAGTGTTGTGTACTTCATTTTTTTCCCCAAGCCTTGTGATTCTGCTTCCGTTGACAGTCTTGTGTGATTTGATTTGCTAAAAAAACAAAAACGCCGACAGCGAGGGCGCTGATAACGCTTCATCGGCAGTCGGTGTTTTATGTGTGGATCTGACGCTTTGCAGTCCGGCGGTTCAAACGTCGGAAAGAGATCAATAGGTCAGTCTTTTTCTGCCCTTTGCACGTCTTCTCTTGAGTACGTTTCTGCCGTCAGCAGTCTTCATTCTCTTTCTGAAACCGTGTTCCTTTTTTCTCTGACGCTTTTTCGGTTGATAAGTTCTGAGCATCGCTTTGCACCTCCTTTAAATTAAATCGGAAGCGTTTCACTTTCAGCTGTTGAATACGCTTTTTACACAATGACATTCTACATTATAATCTATTCACCCCCACTTTGTCAAGAGCTTTTTAAAATTTTTCAAAAAATATTTTATAAAAAAAGATTTTTAACCGCTCCCCTATTGATTTTTTTCTACAATTGAAATATAATAAGAGAAATGAGCGCGAAAGGAGCGGCGAACGAATGAACGTATTGATCGCATACACCAGCAAAACAGGCACGACCGCGGAGTGCGTTGCCCGTCTGCAAAGGCAGCTTAACGGGATGGATGTGACGGCGGTGCAGATCGATCGGGAAACGCCCGACCTGGATGCATACGATATTCTTGTTTTCGGAGCTCCCGTCCGCTTTGGAAAGCTGCCAAAGGCTGTTCGTCAATTTCTCAAAGAAAACGAGAAAAAAATGATTGAAATGCCGCACGCACTTTTCCTTTGCTGTGGGCTTGCACACGAATACGAATACTACATCGAGCGGCTCTATTCGGACGAGCTTCGCAGATCCGCATTTTTGATTGAATCCTTTGGAGGCACGCTTGATTATAAGGGACAAAGCTTTTTTGAAAAGCTCCTTATTCACGCAATCCGCTCTTCGATCCGTGAGAATGAGATCGAGGATGGCGATTACACCCCCGAAATGCCGAGCATCCTCCCCGAGAGTATTGGAAAAATGGCAACGTACGTTCGCCTGGAGGCGGAAAAGCTCAAAAAAAGATAAGGATTGCACAATTGCAAAAACAAATATCGGCTTGTCTTTCGTCATTTTGACGAAACAAAAAACACTTGACAAACATATGCAAATATGCTATAATAGTCGGGTAGCAAAAAAACAAGCCAATATGACCCATTAGCTCAGATGGCAGAGCACATGACTTTTAATCATGGTGTCCGGAGTTCGACTCTCCGATGGGTCACCAACAAAAAAAGACCAC
>JAZQWH010000132.1:0-1807 GCA_045632205.1 Eubacteriales bacterium | reverse complement strand
GGGCGTGCGAACGTAATAGCTCAATACTTTTTTCATAAATCCTCCCGGTTTTTTACATCTTTCGATCAATATCAGATCTATTATATCACAAAATTCCGCTCTTGACAAGAGGTTTTTGTTAGGGGAGTTTTTATTAGGGGGCACTTTTCTCAAAAAGTTCCCCCTAAAAAATTCCTAACAAAACCCTAACAAATTTCTAAATTAAGGGTAGGTTTCCTTATTTCAGCTTCTTTTTTCTGACAAGGAACCAATAGACGGCGAAGGCGGAGGCAGCGACGACGGCGGCGGAGCCGCCTGCGATCGCGGCGATGACACCGCCCGAAAGTCCGCGGCTATCCTCGTCTACAACGGCGTTGCAGGCATCGCACGCACCGTCCCCGTCCGAATCAACGTGTGAAGCGAGCGTGCCGTACTGCGCTCCGCAGACCGAGCAGGTCGCCTTTTGCGTGCAGGTTGCCGTGCCGCCCTCGTGCAGACCGTACTCGTCCGTCTGGCAATCCTCGCATTTGCGGACGTGCTGATGCTCGTTATGCGACGTCCACGCGGAGAAATTCTCGCAGGGCAGGACGTCGATCTTGAGTGCTTGCAGCGAATCGAACGCAGGCGCTTCGATGGAATTGCCTTGAGGATCGGAAACCACACCGTGCTTACCGATCTCGGGCACTGCATTTACAGCCGTGGCGAACTCGGTTGTCAGCTCGAGCGTACCGCCCGAAAGCTTCAGCTTTCCACCCATCACCTGCAATGCGTACATCTCCTCTGCGTGAACGGTCAGATCGCCTCCCGCGACCGTGATCTCAGCCGCACCGATTCCGCTGTTGCCTGCATCAATATTGATCTTTCCGCCCAGGATCTTTACGGTCTTGAGCGTGGAGATTCCGTTTGCATCGTTGGTCTTGATCGTAACCGTTCCGCTTTTGATCAGGATCGAAGAGCAAGACGAATCAAAGCCGTTATCCTCCGCTTCCACCGTGACCGTAGCACCGCCGACGGTCAGATCACCGTTCAGATCGATGCCGTCGTCATCCGCAACGATGCTCACCGTACCGCCCGTGATCACAGCGTTGCCCGAAACGTCGAAGCCGTGATCGTCTGCATTGACCTTGATCGTACCGCCGATGATCGCGAGATCGCCGCCGTCCACGTCAATGCCGTCATCGTCGATCTCCACGTTCTCCTTCGCCGTGCCGTCGGGATTGTATTCGAGAATTCCGAGCTGCAAGGAGCCGCTCTCCTGCCTGAAGCTGCCGTTTCTGACTTGAATTCCGTCATCCGCCGCAAGAAGCGTCATGCTACCCCCACCGCGAACGGTGAGATCGCCCACAACGGCAATTCCGTCGGCATATTCGTTGTCTCCGTAGGAGAGTCTGTTTTCGCCGTTGAGCATCAGGATCAGCGATCGGGGGGAGAAGATCGACGCACCGTACGCGTTTCCATCAAGCTCCTCGACCCACAAAAAGCCCGATCCGTCGTAGACGTAATCGTTGAGCGTAAGCACACCGTCCTTGTAGTAGGCGTAGCCACCCTCGGGCGCGGTTGACGTTTTATTGCCCTGCGTATCAAGGTACTGACCGTTCAAAAGCCCGAGTCCGCCGACGTAAACGTCATAGACGCCCTCCAATTCCTGTCCGCAGGTCTCGCATTCGCCCTCGCTCTCGACGTGTCTCTCAAAGCGGAGGAAGGCGCACTCGTCGCACGCGATCCAATGTCCCGCTACCGAGCGGAGCGTCACGTACTCTTCTTCATAGGTATGCTCGCCTCTCTCAAATTCAAAGCCGCACACACAGAACGCCTGATGGCCGTGGCT
>JAZQWH010000131.1:0-1821 GCA_045632205.1 Eubacteriales bacterium | reverse complement strand
CTGGCGTAGATCTTTTTGCGATTCTCGTCGTAGATCACGGTCTTGATCCCCGTGATCAGCTCCACGTCCTCACACGTGAGTCGGAGCGTTTCGTTTGCATCCATTTTCATCACCTCAATAAAAGTATAGCACACCTCGCCGCTCCTTGCAAGTAAAAAAGAACAAATTGTCCTCTTTTGTGAACAAAACGGTCTTTTTTGACCTGCGTTTCGTGATAGAATAAAGAAAAAAGAAAAGGAGAACGGTACAATGATTCGTGATTTTTTTATAGAGGGCAAGGGAATTTTGCGCCTCGCGCCCACCTGGGTCCCGCGCTCGTTCTGCATTCCGGGCAGACGGATCCGACTGCACCCTGACGATTATTACGTATTGGGGCTTGAGAGAGGCGGCATCGACGAGAGATGGTTTTCCTCCACCACGCACGCGGACAACGGGCCGAAGACCCCTGCGGACGAGGGCTTGAGCTACGTCGTTTCGGCAGACGGCGAGAGACGGGTGCTTTTGCGCGATGCGGTCGATTGCCTGCAGGGAGAGCTGATCGGAGAGACGCTGTGGCAAAAATACCGCCGTTGGCCGATGTTTTCCAAGTTTTTTGATAACAAGGGGCCGCTTCCGCACCACATCCACCATCGCGACGAGCACGCTGCAAGGGTGGGGGAGAGCGGAAAGCCCGAAATGTATTTCTTCCCCTCGCAGTATAACGACCACGGCGGCACCTTCCCCTTCACCTTCTTCGGGATCACGCCGGGCACGACGCGCGAGGAGGTCAGAGCCTGCCTTGAGGGCTTTTCCAAGGGCGACAACCGCCTCCTTGATCTTTCTCAGGCGTACAAGATCACGCTCGACACGGGCTGGGACGTGCCTCCCGGCGTTTTGCACGCGCCCGCAAGCGTTTGCACCTACGAGCCGCAGTTTGCAAGCGACGTATACGCAATGTATCAATCCGTGCTTTACGGCGGTGAGTGCGTGAGTGAGGAGCTGCTCTGGAAGAACTGCCCCGAGGAGGAGAAGGGGAATTTCGATTATCTGATGGAGGTGATCGATTGGGAGCTGAACGTGGATCCCGAATTCAAAAAGCATCGCTTTATGAAGCCGCTGACGATCCGACGGGATGAATTGCACACCGAGGAGTGGATCTGCTATCGGTGTCGGACGGCAAGCGCCAAGCGCCTCACCGTCAATCCCGGGCAGACCGTGCGCGTGACCGATGAGGCGGCGTACGGAATGATCCTTTTGCAGGGACGCGGCAAAATGGGCGTGTGGGAGATCGAAGCACCCACGCTCATCCGCTACGGCGAGCTGACAAGCGATGAATTCTTTGTTTCGCACGGTGCGGCAAGAGAGGGCGTGGAGATCACCAACACCTCCGCTACCGAGCCGCTCGTGATGCTCAAGCACTTTGCCGAGAATCCCGAGCTGGATCGCCTGCATCGCGCGTGGGAGGGAAAATGAGCTGGTATCGATCTGCCTACCGCCGTCATCTGTGCGATATGCACGTCGACGATTGGGACGAATCCTTCCTCGGTCGCTTCTCCCCCGAGGAATACGTCGAAAACCTCAAAATTGCCCGCATTCAGAACGCGATGCTTTATTTTCAGTCGCACGTCGGGCTTTGCTATTATCCCACCGAGAGCGGCGTGATGCACCGCGCGCTGAAGGGACGGGAGACGATGATGAAGCGCACCGAGGCGCTCTGCCACGAGAGCGGAATTGCCGTTACGGGCTATTACAGCCTCAATTATAACACCGTTGAGCACGACCGTCACCCCGAATGGCGGATGCTGGAGGAGAACGGACGCTCACGGCGCGAGAACGAGGAGG
>JAZQWH010000130.1:0-8160 GCA_045632205.1 Eubacteriales bacterium | reverse complement strand
CCAAAAACTTTTTTAAAAGTTTTTGAAGGGGTTATAGGGGAAACTTTTGCAAAAGTTTCCCCTAATAAAACCCTAATAAAACCCTAATAAATCTCCTGTTTTCGCACAAACTAACGGAAGAGGTGATGGAATGAAGATCTTGATGATCAGCGATCGGCTGGGGGTAGGCGGAGCGGAGACGCACGTAGCGGAATTGGCGGAAGGGATGCGCGCGCGGGGCGAGACAGTGGAGCTTTGCTCGTCGGGCGGCGAGACGGCGCGGATGCTTGCTTTGCGCGGCTTTACGCACCACGAAATGGATTTTGAGAGGCGAGGGCTATGGCATCTGCTCGCGCTTCGCAGAAGGCTGAGGG
Organism: Eubacteriales bacterium; assembly: GCA_045632205.1. Taxonomy (GTDB): domain Bacteria; phylum Bacillota; class Clostridia; order Oscillospirales; family CAG-272; genus UMGS1865. The sequence goes on along the minus strand of JAZQWH010000130.1, from coordinate 7,807 downwards.
AACTGATTCGGACGGGCGGATACGACGTTTTACACGCGCACGCGCGCTTGCCCGCGTTTCTTTTGCGCGGCCTTTTTACACAGGGAGGCACAGTCGTTACGGCGCACGCGCGCTTTCGGAGCGGATTTTTCTACCGTCGGCTCTCATATTGGGGAGATCGGACGGTGGCGGTGAGCGAGGATCTTCGGCTGTCGCTCTGCCGTGACTACGGCGTCCCCGCAGAGGCGGTCACGGTCATTCCGAACGGCGTGGACACCGACCGTTTTCGTCCTTCACAAAAGGGAGAGGGGGGATGCTTGCGCGTGCTTTTTGCAAGTCGGCTCGATGCGGATTGCGCAAGGGGGGCTGACCTGCTCCTTGAGATCGCCCCGCGCCTCTGCCGCCGCTATCCGCAGATGGAGATCGGGATCGCGGGAGGAGGGAGCGAGGCGGAACGGATCCGCAAGCGCGCGGAGGCGGTCAACCGACGGCTCCGTCGGCATTGCGTGCGCGTCTACGGAAGGGTAGAACGAATGGAGGAGCTTTTGGGGCGGCAGGATATTTTCATCGGTGTATCGCGCGCGGCGATGGAGGCGGCAGCCTGCGGCTGTGCGGTGATCCTTTGCGGCGACGAGGGCTACCTCGGCATCCTCTCGCAAAAAAACGAAGAGGAGGCGAGGCTCTCCAATCTCTGCTGTCGGGGCGGAAGACGGGCGGAGGCGATCCGTTTGGAGTGCGATCTCCGCACGCTCGCAGACCGTCCGAACGCCCGTCGTCTGCTTGGCATCCGCGCAAGAGAGTGGATCTGCCGAGAGCTGGATGCCAGACGGATGATCGATGCCACGCACGCGCTCTATCTTCGCTCGATCCGCGCAAAAAAAAGCCCCCGTCTGCTCGTTGCGGGCTACTTCGGATGCGGAAACGTCGGGGACGACGCGATCCTGCAAGGGCTTCTTTGCGAAACGGCGGGCAAGGCTTCGGTCACGGCTCTTACGGGCAGACCGCGCGAGGACCGACGGCGATTCGGGATCCCCTGCATCGGGCGTCGGAGGCTGCTTCCGATCCTGCTCGCAATGCGCCGCTCCGATGCCTTCCTTTGCGGAGGCGGCTCGCTGTTACAGAACGCTTCCAGCCGTCGCTCGCTCAGCTATTATCTCCTGCTCCTGCGCCTGGCAAGGTGGACGGGATGCCGCGTGATCCTCTATGCCGCAGGCATCGGGCCGCTCTACGGGGAGCGCGCAAAGCAACGGGTGGCGCGCGTGCTTTCGCGGTGCGATTTTATCAGTCTGCGCGATCCGCGATCCTATCGGATGCTCTCCGCAATGGGGATCGACCGCGCAAGGCTTCACGAGGGGGCGGATCCCGCGCTTCTGCTTCCTCCTCCGCCTCCCACGCGTGCCGCCGCCGTGCTGCGCGATTCCTCGATCCGATACGGTAAGCACTTTCTTATTCTTGTTCCCCGTGTGGGGGGCGAGCATTGCCTGCCCTCGCTTGCGGCTACCGCGCGCATCCTTTGCCGCCGTCACGCCTGCACGCCGCTCGTCCCGGTCTTTTGCACGGAGGATCAGACGGTCGCACGCGCCCTTCGTCTCTCGCTCGACGCGCCCGAGGTCAGCATCCGTGAGGCGAGCGATCTTTCCGCGCTGATCGAAAAGAGCGTCGGCGTGATCTCAATGCGCCTCCACGCGCTCGTGCTGGCATCGGGAGTATCCGTGCCCTCACTCGGACTTTCGACAGATGCAAACGAGGAAAAGCTCGTCGCCTTCTCCCGTCTCGTGGGAGGCGAAGCGCTCCTCTCCTCCTCTGCCTCGGTGGGCGAGCTGATCGACGCCGCGGAGTCGCTTTTCTTCTCCGACAGCGCACAAAACCGTGCAATTTTGCGCTCCTCGGTGGCAGATCTGCGAAAAAAAGCGCGCAAAGACCTTGCAAATATCCTCCAAATGCTTTATAATAAAGAGGATTCGAAACCAAACGGCATTTGATTGGAAGGAGTTTTTGCAATGAAGAACGCACAGCTTGCAGATCTGTTGCGCCCCGACAGCCTCGACGGCATCGTGGGACAGTCGCATCTCTTTGGAGAGCGCGGTGTCATTCGCCGTATGCTCGCGGGCGGGCGCATCACGAATATGATCTTCTACGGCCCTCCCGGCACGGGCAAAACGACCGCCGCCTCCATCATTGCAAAGCAATCGGGCATGACCTTCCGCCGCCTCAACGCCACCTCCGCCTCCCTCTCCGACGTCAAGGAGATCATTGCGGAAACAGGTAACCTCTTCGGCTCGGGCGGCATCCTCCTCTATCTCGACGAGATCCAATATTTCAACCGCAAGCAACAGCAATCGCTTCTGGAATATATGGAGGACGGGCGCATCACGCTCATTGCCTCCACCACCGAAAATCCGCATTTCTTCGTCTACAACGCCATCCTCTCGCGCTCCTCGCTCTTTGAGTTCAAGCCCGTGGAGGCGGCGGACACCGTCAAGGTCCTGCGCCGTGCGCTCGATTACCTCAACGAGGAAAACGGCTTGCACAAAACGGTCACGGACGAGCTTTGCGCCTACGTCGGGCACTGCGCCCGCGGAGACGTGCGCCATTCCATCGTCCTCTTTGAGAACGCCTACCATACCGCCGACGAGGAGATCCTCAAGGAGCACGTGGACAGCTTCGATACCTCGGTCGGAAACTTCAACGACGATACCCACTTCGATCTGCTCTCCTGCCTGCAAAAATCCATTCGCGGCTCCGACCCCGATGCGACGGTCTTCTATCTCGCAAAGCTCCTCGCAATGGGCGAATTGCTCTCGGTCTGCCGCCGCCTGCAGGTCATCGCCTCCGAGGACGTCGGTCTTGCGTATCCGCTTGCCGCTTCGGTCACGCGCGCCTGCTGCGAATCCGCAAAAGAGCTTGGAATGCCCGAGGCGCAGATCCCGCTCGCAAACGCGGCAGTCCTCCTCGCAACCTCCCCAAAATCCAATTCCGCTCACGATGCCGTCTTTGCCGCCGCCGATGCCGTCAAGGCGGGAAAAGGCATCAACGTCCCCACCCACCTCCAAAGCCCCCTCTTCAAGGGCTACCTCTATCCGCATAGCTTCCCTAACCACTACGTCAAGCAGCAATACCTCCCCGATGACCTCAAGGACACGACCTTCTATACCCCCGCCCCCAACAAGCAGGAGCTCGCCGCCGCCGAGTATTGGAAGAAAATTAAAGGGGAGTAAAGAATGGATGAGTGTTTTGTGGGGAGAACTTTTTGAAAAAAGTTTCTCCCCACACCCCTTTCAAAAACTTTTTAAAAAGTTTTTGAGGGCTTGTTCGGATTTTTTAGTCTGTGCCACTGACTTTTGTCAAGGGTGCAGACTTTTTTGTTTGTGGACAGTTTCACAGATTTGCTGCCGCACATTTTTTAGGGACCGCCAACCCTAAAAAATCACCGATATTACTTTACCTGTGGGGGGATGAAGATTGCCCCAGATAGGGATGATTGTGGTTACCCGAACACCACATCCGTCTCGCTAACGCGATCCACCTTCTCCTCAAGGAGAAGGCTTTTTCCGTTAGCGCGAACATAGGGGAATACAATTTGGAATTCTATATACTGTTCGCTTTTCTCCTCATCCACCGCTTCGCGGTCCCCCTTCCCCGCTGGGGAAGGCTATTGAGTGCAGTGCGAACATCACATACAAAGGTAAAGTAATGTTGGTGGGCGTTTAGGGTGGTGGCACCTAAACGCTTGCGGGAGCTATTGTTCGGAACTGTAAAGAAAACGAAAAAGTCTGTCTCACTGCCTAAGGACAGTGGCACAGCCTAACCAATCAAGTCAATCCCAAAAACTTTTTTAAAAGTTTTTGAAGGGGTTATAGGGGGAACTTTTGCAAAGGTTCCCCCTAATAAATCCCTAAATCCTAATAAATCAAAAAAAAGAAGACCGATCGGATGATCGGTCTTCTTTTTTATCCCAAGGAGCTCAAACAGCGGGGACAACGTTGATTGCACGAAGCTTAGCGCTGTTTTTGGGGTCGGGCTCAGTGTCAAAGGCAACCTTCTGACCCTCGGTGAGAGTCTTGAAGCCCTCTACCTGGATGGCAGAGAAATGAACGAACACATCATCGCCACCGTTGTCATTGGAAATGAATCCATAACCCTTTTCCGCGTTGAACCACTTAACTGTACCGTTATTCATGAATGGGTACCTCCGTAGATTATTATGTACCCGAGAAAAACCAAGCCCTGGGAATTTGAGTTGGCCAGTCGAGCACCGCGGCAAATGGAGGGAAGCAAAGATATATCGCGAATACGTGTATAGTATAGCACATTTGGTAAAGATTGTCAAGACTTTTCCGTTTTTTTCACTAAATCGATCGTTTTTTAACCGATTTGTGCAAAATTAGGTATATTTTGTGAGTATTTTGTCGCTATTATATTACAAAAAGTAGACAGAAACAAAACATTACAGTTGTCCGAAATGAGACAAAACGAGTCTGTGATCCGCAAGGGTTGCAAGGGGGCGGCAAGCCTTGAGACGCGCGGAGGATTGATGTCCGCAGGAGAGGAGAATACAATCCGCGCCCATCTCGGCGGCGACGGCGGCATCGTGCTCGGTGTCTCCCAAAAAAAGGACGGTCGCCTCGGGGTTTCGCGCGCGCCACGCGCGTCCCAGCGTCTCCTTTCCGTAGGCGTGGATATTATCCTGTCCGATCACCTCGTCAAAGGCGTTCGAAAGTCCAAGCGAGGCAAGCTGATTTTGCAGCATCCTCTCCTCGGTTGCGGAGAGCAGGATCTGCGAAAGTCCGCGTGCCCGAAGTGCCTCGAGAAGTGCGATCGCCTCGGGGTAGACCGTTGCCTCGCGGCTCGCCTCCAGGTAGTAGTCCACCCATTCGACGGCAAGCTCCGAGTAGGGCGTTTTTTCAAAGTCGAAGCCCATTCGTCGGTAATAATCGATGATGGGAAATCCGAAGATCTCGCGGTATGCCTCGACCGACGCGATCGGCGAAAGCCCGTGCGCCCTCAGCAGGCGGTTTGCGCTTTGAATGCAAGCATCCACGTCATTGTAAAGCGTGCCGTTAAAATCCCAGATCACGTGCGTGTATCGTTTTTTCATATCCGTTCGGTAAAGATCCCCTTCCCTGCCACCCCTTGGAGGGCGAGGAAGAGATTGCCTCCTTTGCCTGAATGTGTGGGTTGAACGCCCCTGCGGTTTCTGTTACAATAGACACATCGGCACGGTCGGTTCGTGCCGAAATCCGAAAAGAAAGGAATATGCCAATGACGAAAGCCATCAAGCGCACAACGCGTCTGACGGCGGGAATTCTGATCGCCCTGACCATCGCTTTGCTCCTGCTCCACACGGGCACGCTCTCCGCATCTGCCGCGGTGCAGTACCCTGCGGGCTCACAGCAAACGCGCGTCTATCTCGACGGCAAGGAGATCCTTGCGGGCGAATGCGCGCTCATCAATTCGGTCACCTACGTCCCCTTGCGGAAATTCTGCGCCCTCTTTGATACGTGCGACGTCTCCTGGAACGGTGCGACCAACACCGCGACCGTAAAAACCGAGCATCTGACGCTCTACGCGCAAACGGGCGCACTCTACATCACCGCGAACGGGCGGTATTTTTACACTGTGGAAGCGATCCTGAATCTGAACGGCACACTCTACGTGCCCATCCGTCCTCTGACGCGAGCGTTCAACGCATCGCTCGAGTGGAACGCGGCATCCCGTGCAAGCGAGATCACCTCGCCCCGTGGGATCCCTGCCGTATCTGCTGCCGCCTACAATGAAAACGACGTCTACTGGCTCTCGCGCATCATCTCCGCGGAGTCGGGCGGCGAGCCCTTCCGTGGGCAGATCGCCGTGGGCAACGTCGTGCTCAATCGCGTGAGGGACAAGGCGTACCCCAATACGGTCTACGGTGTCATCTTCGACCGCAAGCACGGCACGCAGTTCTCTCCCGTCTCATCGGGCAGCATCTACCGCAAGCCCACCGCTTCCTCGGTCATTGCGGCAAAGCTCTGTCTTGAGGGCTATACCCTCTCGGACGAGATCCTCTTTTTCTATAATCCGAGGATCGCCACGTCGCATTGGATCGACCGCGCGCGCACCTATGAATTCACCATCGGAAATCACAAGTTCTATTCCTGAGCCTGTGTGACTTCGGGGCTGTCTTTGCAAAGACAGCCCCTTTTGATGCTCTTATTCCTCCAAAAATACGCGCTTGACCGCCTCAAGATAGCCGTAGCCGTAAAGATCGTCGGGGAGCAGATAGCTGCCCTCGGTCCATTCGTTCCAGCTATTGACCGTAACGAGCGGCGCGTTTGTCCTGATCGCCAGCTCCTTTGCCGCGCGGAGTGCCTCCTCGATATTCTCGGGCGTGTTCTCGCGCAGGATATTGGGACGAAGCGTGGTTGCAAAGCGGGGATTGTTATCCCAACCGAGCGAAACGTGCGGATAATACTTCTTCTCTCCCAGCGACGAGAGCCGATCCCATTCCTCTCTCACGCGCTCCATCACCTCGGGATAAGGACGGTCTACCTTTGCAAAATGCACGTACTGATAGTTCGTTGCCGAGGAGAACGGCATTTGGTAGAAAATATCGTCGTGCGTCATCTCGATCTCGCTTCCGTCCACGCCCGAAAGATTCTTGTTCTTGCGGTTCCAATGGATGAGCTGGAAATGCACGCCGCCAAGTCCTCTCTCCTTCGCCTCCGCGTCGAGCCACTCCATCAATTCGGTCGCGCGCTTCACACCGCCAACGCCCGTCACAAAGGTCGCCACGTCGTAGATCGCCAAAACAGGCTTGCCGTCGATGCGGTAGTAATTCTCCAATCCAAAATACTTCTCCAACCAGCGCAGTCCGATCTTTTTGTAGGTCTCCGCGCTGACCGAGCCCGACCAGATGACCGTGCTGCCAATATCGGTGCAGGCAAGACGGCGATCCCAAAGATGGTTCGCATCGTGGTTTGCCCACATCAGATAAAAGCGCATATCCTTCGTGTTCGCCGCGCCGAGAAAGCCCTCGTCAAGGCACTGCTCCTGGAACGCGCGATCGTCGTACCAATACCAATCGTATATAAATACGTTTACCCCGTGCGAAAGAGCAAGCTTGATCTGCTCCTCCATAACCTTCGGGTCTGCCTCGTCCTGATAGCCCAAAAGCGGTACGCGAGGCCACTTGTGCCCCTCGAATTTCGGCACAGCCCTCTTCACCGTCTCCCATTCTCCCGCTCCCTCAGGCCAGAAAATGTGGTTTCTCGGCTCCGCGCCCGAATACGCCGGCCATATGTACGCCGCTACGTCAACCTTCTGCTTCTTCATCTCTCATTTCCTCCGTGTCTTGGGTGATGCCTTCATTATATCACCTATCCAAAAAAATTTCAAGTGGATTGTTGGGGATTTATTAGTTATTAGGGATTTGTTAGGGGGAACTTTTGCAAAACTTCCCCCTATAACCCCTTCAAAAACTTTTAAAAAAGTTTTTGGGATAATCGGATTTATTAGACTGTGCCACTGTCCTTAGGCAGTGAGACAGACTTTTTCGTTTCTCTTACAGTTCCAAACAATAGCTGCCGCAGCCATTTTGGTACCACCACCCAAAATGGCCACCGATATTAGTTTACCTATGGCAAATTGGATACCACTTCTCGCTGCGGCTCGGTCACGATGCGGGCGGCAACGTGCCGCTCCGATCAGTCGCCCTTATTACGGTGCGAACAACTCCCACGATGGGGATTTTGCACAAAAACATAAACCTGAGTGTCATCTTGAGCGGAGGACGAAGTCCGAAGTCGAAGTTTTGCGGAGTGAAGAATGAACGAAGCAAAACCAACGAGCG
>JAZQWH010000129.1:0-6720 GCA_045632205.1 Eubacteriales bacterium | reverse complement strand
AGTCTGTGCCACTGACTTTTGTCAGGGGTGCAGACTTTTTTGTCCGTGGACAGCCTTACAGATTTGCTGCCGCACAGTTTTCAGGGACCGCCAACCCTGAAAACTCCATAAAGTTACTTTGCCCTCGTCTTTCTCCTCATCCGTCACGCCTTGCGGCGCGCCACCTTCCCCGCTGGGGAAGGCTATTGAGCCTCTGCGAACAACGATTTCAAAGGCAAACTAATATCGGTGACGTTTTGGGTAGCGAAGCGGCGATGCGGGAATGAATGATATGCCGGGGGCATATCAGAACCGCATCGTGACCGAGCCGCAGCGAGAAGTGGTACCTAAACGCTTGCGGGAGCTATTGTTTGGAACTGTAAGGGAAACAAAAAAGTCTGTTTCACAGTCTACCGTCAGTGGCACAGACTAACCATTCCAATTCACCCAAAACCTTTTTTAAAAGGTTTTGAAAGGGGTATGGGGAAAACTTTTGCAAAAGTTTTCCCTGTCCCCAAAGACAAACTAATATCGGTGGCCATTTTGGGTGGTGGTACCAAAATGGCTGCGGGAGCTATTGTTTGGAACTGTAAGGAAAACAAAAAAGTCTGTCTCACTGCCTAAGGACAGTGGCACAGACTAACCAATCCAATTTACCCAAAAACTTTTTTAAAAGTTTTTGAGGGGGTTATAGGGGGAACTTTTGCAAAAGTTCCCCCTAATAAAATCCCCCCACAAAACCGTTTCCCCCTCAAATTTTGTAGATCTGATATTTTTTTCGATATTCGGAGGGGGACATACCGAGATGCTTTTGGAAGGAGCGGCAGAAGTGGGCATCGGTTTCAAAGCCGCAGGCATCGGCGACCGCCCAGATTTTGAGGTTTCCCTCGGCGAGGAGCTGCTTGGCGCGGCGGAGGCGGAGGGAGAGGACGTACTGTTTCGGGGAGACGCCCATCCGAGCGCGGAAGAGGCGGCGGAAATAGACCTCGCTGATCTGGCATTCCTGCGCAAGCGTTTGGTTGGTGATTCCCGAGAGGGATTCGCCCTCGTGGAGCAGTCGGAGCGCGGGGCGGAGGAGATCGGAGGAATCTCCCTCGGAGAGGGAATCGAGCATTTCGTAGAGGAGAGAGAGCATACGCGCGCGGCGACCGCCCGTGGCGGCGAGCTTTTTGATCTCGTCGAAGCACTTGACGAGGTAATCGGGATTGCGCACCTCCAGAGAGACCACGCGATCGCAGAGCGGCTCGGAGGTATAGAAATCGATGACGGGGAAGCTGCCCGTGGCATCCCCGCGGACGGTGTAGCTTTGCCCTTGAGGGAGGATGACGGCGTGCGTGCGGTCCTCGATGCAGTCCGTGCCGTCCTGGGTGTAGGTAATGCGACCTTCGTCGGCGCAGAGCGTCAGCCCGTAGGCGCGCCTGTTTTTCATTTCGGTGTAGCGTCCCTTTGGCGAGTAGACCGTTACCACTTGACCGATCTCCGTCACCGTCACGTTTTGCAGATCCATTCCGGGATCCTCCTTGATTTTTTTCTTCATTGTATCACTTTTCATAGCATCTTGTCAATAATTTAGCGAATTTGTATCGAAAAAATCAATTCCGTATCGCTTTTTGCATTGAAAGGGGCAGGCGATTGGATTACAATAGAGGCATAGAACACTCCAAAATAAAATTTATAGGAGAGGGAAAAGGATGAAAAAGAGCTTTTTGAATCATAGCGAGCCGTTGCTCGTTTCGATGGTGCAGGGCAGGAGTGCCGCGCGCATCGAGGAGCTGACGGATCTCTCGCGCGCGGACGGAGCGGACGCGGTGGGAATGCAGTTTTGCGTGCTTGACCCCGCAGAGCGAAGCCCGGAGACCTATCGCCGCCTCTTTGCGCACGCGGATATGCCCACCTACGTCACCAACTACCGCAGCGGGGGCAACAAGGGCAAGAGCGACGAGACGCTGGCGGAGGAGCTTTTGGAGCTTGCCGAATGCGGAGCCACGCTTTGCGACGTGATGGGAGATTATTTTGACGTGTGCGAGGGGGAGCTTACGATGGATCCCGAGGCGGTCAGACGGCAGATGGAATTGATCGACGGATTGCACGCACGCGGCGCCGAGGTGCTGATGTCCTCGCACGTCCTCAAATTCACGCCGCCCGAGCGCGTGCTGGAGATCGCCCTGGAGCACGAGAGGCGCGGCGCGGATATCTGCAAGATCGTCGTGGGCGCGGAATCGATGGAGCAGCAGATCGAAAATCTGCATATCATCGGACTGCTCAAAAAGACACTGAAGATCCCGTTTTTGTTCCTCTCGGGAGGAGAATGTCGCATTCTGCGGCGCGTGGGCGGCGAACTCGGCTGCTGTATGTATCTCGGCGTGCACGAGCACGATGAGCTTGCCACCAAGGCTCAGCCCACTCTCTCGGAGCTGACCGCGATCAGAGGATATATGAAAGGATGAAGAATATGAGATTTGCAAATAAAGTAGCCGTCGTCACGGGCGCGGCAGTGGGAATCGGACGTGCAACCGTCTTAAAGCTTGTCTCGGAGGGGGCACGCGTGGCGGCACTCGACCTCGACGGAGAGGGACTTGAAAAACTGAAAAAAGAGGCAGACGGCAGGATCCTTGCTCTCTGCTGTAACGTCGCGGACGAGGCGGCGGTGGCGGCGGCGTTCGGGCAGATCCGCGCGGAGCTTGGAGAAGTGAATATTCTTGTCAACAACGCGGGCATCTGGCGCGATTGGGCAAGCTTTATGGAGCTTTCCGTCGAGGCGTGGAAGAAATACATCGACGTCAACCTGATGAGCGCGGTCTATTGCACGCGAGAGGTCCTGCCCGCGATGCTTGCGGCAAAATACGGCAGGATCATCAACGTCGCGTCGGTCGCAGGTGTCTACGGCAACGCGAATATGGTGCATTATTCCGCAACCAAGGGCGCGATGATCGCAATGACGCACGCGCTTGCCAAGGAGGTCTCGGCAGAGGGCGTGCTGGTCAACAGCGTCTCCCCCGGCAGCGTCAGCTCCTCGCATCACACCGAGCTTGATTACACCTCCGAGAGCGCGCTCTCCTTTATGGGCAGAACAGGCTCGACGATGGAGAACGCAAACCTCATCTGCTTCCTCGCATCCGACGAGGCAAGCTACGTAGCGGGGCAGAACATCCAGATCGACGGATGCAGAAAAAAGCAATGAAGAGAGAGATCATTCGCGTCAAGTACGCCGACTCCGATTGGAGCGAGAACCATCTGTTTTTGGGCGGAGACCCCGAAAAAAGACGCCCCATCCGCTTCTACGTCTACGTCATCCGCACGGAGGATCGCGTGATCCTCGTTGATGCGGGCTGTGAGACGATGCCGGGCTTTGAGATGAAGGGGTTTGTCCCGTCGGTCGAGGCACTGCGCCGCGAGGGGGTCGACCCGCACTCGGTCACGGACGTGATCTTAACGCACGCGCATCACGATCATATTGAGTGCGTACGGTATTTTCCGCAGGCGACGGTGCATATCGAGCAGGCGGAGCTGGAGCGTGCGATGCGCTATATCCCCGCGGATTTTTCGGTGCACGCGTTTACGGACGCATATACGCTCTGCGAGGGCGTGGAGATACAAAAAATAGGCGGGCACTCCCCCGGCTCGTGTATCGTGCGAGTTGCAGGGGAGGGCACCACCTATATTCTGGCGGGGGACGAGTGCTATCAGAGGGAGAATCTGACCAAATGCATTCCGACGGGCTGCTCGGTCTGCCCCGAAAAGAGCCTGGAATTTGTAAGAACCTATCGGGACGGTCGATATACCGTTTTGCTGATGCACGACGATTAAGGCTGCTTGATCTCGGCGTTCTGCCGCATCTGTCGCGGTGAGATGCCGAAGGTCTCGTGAAAGCACTTGCGGAAATAAGCGCCCGAGCTGAATTCGAGAGAACGGCTGATCTCCTCGACCGAATAGTCGGTGGAGATGAGAAGAGCCTTGGCGCGCTCCATCACCACCGTCTTTTTGATCTCGTTGATGCTCTTTTCCGAGTGGGCGCGGAAGGCGGAATAGAGCGTGGATTCGCTCACGGCGCATTCCTTTGCAAGCTCGCTTACCGAGAGGGAGGGGTTGGAGATGATGAGATTGGTCACGCGCTCGACCAGCTCTGTCTGCTTGCCCGTGGAGCGGAAGGTCATTTTGGGCATCAGGCGCGAGACGAGCGTGTAGAACAGCCCCACGGACTGAGCGTCGAGCGGCTTGCGCGAAACGATCTTCCGCATCAGGGCAATATCCTCCGCACTCGCGTTGATCACCTGCGGCTCGTAGTAGTGATTTTCAAAGTTGGGGAGGAAGCGGAAGCCGAGGGAGATGAATTCGATCTCGGGCGAGCCGTACCAATGCGAGCGGTACTTGCATCCCACGGGCAAAAAGAAGACGTCGCCCTCACGGATGCTCACCGTGCGCCCCTCCTCGCAGATCCTCGCGGTGCCGCGCGTCATATAGGCAAGGAAGTTGAGATGAATGCCCGCGCGGTTATCCGAGGTGCGATAATTCATAAAATGATAGTCATTAAAAATGAAGCTATTATAGAAAATGATATTGTCGTTCATCGTCTGCCTCCGACGGTTGGAGAATTTTATGTGTTTTTTTATAGAATAACATATTTTTCTTTGCTTGTCAACATGGTATAATGTCTTATAAGCAAAGGGAGGCGGTAAAAATGGCAAAGCAGATCGTTTTTACAGAGATCAATACGGCAAAGCTGCTTGAGGCAGAGCTGCCGCAGCCGGGCGAGCATGACGTCACGGTCAGAACCGTTTTCAGCTCGATCAGCTCGGGAACCGAACGAGCCAATATTATGGGAGATCCAAACGTGAGCTGGAGCGGGCCGTCGACGGTCAATTTTCCGCGCACGTCCGGCTATAACAGTGCGGGTGAGGTGATCGCGGTCGGATCGGCGGTCGAGAGTGTCAAGGTCGGCGACCGCGTGGTCGTTTTCTGGGGAAAGCATAAAAGCGTCAACGTCGTGGACGAGCGAAGGGTCGTCCGGATCGAGGACGATTCGTTGAGCTATGAGGCAGGCGCGCTTGCATTTATCGCATCCTTCCCGATGGCGGCGATCCGCAAGACGAGATTGGAGATGGGCGAGAGTGCGATGGTTATGGGACTCGGTATTCTCGGGATCCTTGCCGTCAAGCTTTTGCGTGCTGCGGGCGCGGTGCCCATTATCGCGGTCGATCCCAATCCCGAACGGAGACAGATGGCGCTCAAAAACGGAGCGGATCACGCGTTCGATCCCTTTGAGGAGGGATTTTCCGAGCGCGTCAAGGCACTTACAAACGGCGGTGTCAACGTGGCGATCGAGGTCACGGGAGTTGGCAGCGGACTGAACAGCGCACTCGATTGTATGGCACGCTTCGGTCGCGTTTCGCTGCTCGGCTGCACGAGAAGCTCCGATTTTACCGTTGATTACTACAAAAAGGTACACGGCCCCGGCATTACGCTCATCGGCGCACATACCTCGGCGCGTCCGCGGGACGGAGAGCAATCCTACCCCGCCCACTTTACCCACAACGACGACATCCGCGCTGTGCTCGCGCTTTCTGCGGGCGGCAGACTCTCGCTTGAGGAGCTTGTGCAGGAAACGCATTCCCCTGCCGATTGCGAGGAGGTCTACCGCAGATTGGTCTTTGATCGGAATTTCCCTGTGTTCGTACAGTTTGATTGGAGGAAGCTATAATGTATCAGGATAAAAGAGTTTTACTCATCGCGGGCGGCGGTACGCTCGGCACCTACACCGCAAAGGAGCTGCTCGCGCGCGGCGCGTACGTGGACGTCATTTGCCTTGAGGATCACGTCTCGGATCACGAGAGATTGCGCTTCATCAAGGATTACGTCAGCCTTGAGCTGCTGGAGGAGCTTTTTGCCAAGACGCACTACGACGGCATCGTCAACTTTATTCACTATAAGAAGATCGAGGATTACAAGCCCTACCACGAGCTGCTGATCAAAAATACCGATCACCTCATCTTTCTCTCCTCCTACCGCGTTTACGCAAACGAGCAGATCCCCGTAACGGAGGAGGCACCGAGGCTTTCGGAGGTGGAGGTCGATCCCGAATTTTTACGTGTGGAGACCTATGCGTTTCCCAAGATCCTTGGGGAGGATTTCCTCCGCCGCGAGCACGCGGGAGAAAATTGGACCATCGTCCGTCCCGTCATCTCCTTCTCCAAGCGCCGCTTCGATCTCTTTATGTATTCGGGTGACATCGTCGATCGCGTCAGAAGACACGGCAGAGACGGCAAGCTCCTGCTTCCCGCATTCGCAAGGGATCTCGGCGCGGGCATCGATTGGGCGGGCAACTCGGGCAAGCTCATCGCAAATCTTCTGTTCAAGAGGGAGACCTATGGCGAGGCTTACACCATCTCCTCCGCGCAGGAGCTGACCTGGGGCAGACTCGCGGAGATCTACACTGAGGTGTTCGGCATTGAGATCGAATGGGTGAGCGAGGCGGAATTCCTCGAGGCATATCCCTCCGCCGCAGGCGACTATCAGTGGGTATACAAATACGATCGCTGCTTTGACCGCAGGATCGATAATACAAAGGTGCTTCGCGCAACGGGACTTCGCCCCGAGGATTTTGCCTCGGTCAAGGAGGGACTTCGCATCGAGCGCGCCCTGTGGGAGGCGGAAAAATGAGAAAAATCAAGATCGCGCAGATCGGCATCAACCGATACAGCCACGCGCCCGAGGTCTTCAGCACGCTGGCGGCACACCCCGAGC
>JAZQWH010000128.1:0-4508 GCA_045632205.1 Eubacteriales bacterium | reverse complement strand
GTCCGCCAAAGCCGCCGTTTCGGTCAAATGCGGGCTTGCGATCGCCGAAATTATTCTGACGGTCACCGAAATTGCTCTGACGGTCACCGAAATTGTTCTGACGGTCACCGAAATTGCTCTGACGGTCACCGAAATTGCTCTGACGGTCACCGAAATTATTCTGACGGTCACCGAAATTGTTCGGACGATCGCCAAAATTATTCTGACGGTCACCATAGCCTCTGTTCTGTCCGAATCCGCCACCCTGAGGTGCCTGCTGCGGGCGCGCTCCTGCGGGACGGGAATTCATTCCGCCGTTTGCGGGAGTCTGACGAATGCCTGCGGGCTGTGTGACACCGCTCGGACGGTAGGGATTGCCCGTATAGGGCTGACGTACAGGTGCCTTTCCTGCCGTCGCGGCTGCTCCCTGACGGCTTGCAGGCTCTTCCTTCTTTGTCTCTTCCTTTTTGGTCTCTCCGTTCTGCGGACGGGCAACCTCCTCGGCATCTTTCTTGACCGCCTCGACCTTTTCCTTTGCGGGCGCAGCTTCGCTGACGGGTGCAGCCTTGGGGGCAGCCTCCGCCTTCTTCGCAATCTTTTTCTCCTCCGCAGGCTTCGTTTCCTCTGCGGGCTTTGCAGCCTCAGCCTTCTTCGGGCTCGCGGGAGCCGACTCGGCCACAGGTGCCGTCTCTTCCTTGGGAGCCTCCTTCTTCAGCTTGGAGGGAATCTGCGTTTTACCGTCCAGATAATCTCCGATATTGGAGATCTGATTTGCCCTCGTCAGCGTTTCAAAGAGGATATCAAACTCCGCAGGCTCCAGTGCCTTTTGCGTCGTTTTTGCCTCCACGCCGTTCTGCGAGAGGATCTCCATCAGCTCTTTACTCTTGAGCCCAAGATCCTTTGCAAGCTTTGTAATTTTGAATTGTTGGTTCATTGCAGCCATAAATTAACCGTGATTCCTTTCTGAATTGGACTGACCGAGCGACAGGACCGCAGATCCTTATCGCACGGATACTCAACTGTGTGTTTTCTCGCGCGTGCCCTGCAAGAGCTTGCAGAGATTTTCGTCCGAGATCGCGACCGCGGCAACTCTTCCGC
Source organism: Eubacteriales bacterium (assembly GCA_045632205.1). Classification (GTDB taxonomy): domain Bacteria; phylum Bacillota; class Clostridia; order Oscillospirales; family CAG-272; genus UMGS1865. The sequence goes on along the minus strand of JAZQWH010000128.1, from coordinate 3,431 downwards.
TCTTTCCGATCGCGCGTGCAAGAGTCTCTCCGTCGATCGCAACACGCCACAGCTCTACGCCGTAGAACGCGCACCGATCGGCAAGTCTCTTTGCCGTATTCTCCGAATTATCCGACGCCTCGATGACAAGTCGGGGACGGGAATTTCCCTTGAGCGCCTCGCACACCATGGGCGTGCCGCAGACGAGTGCTCTCGCCTTGGCGCAGATCCCGAGTGCGTGCAAAAGCCGTTTAGTCTCCATGCTCCTCCAGCTCCTTCTCCATCGCATCGTAAACCTCGGCAGGCACGGTGCAATTCAGCGTGCGATCAATGCGCAGACTTTTTCTTGCGCGTCGCAGGCACTTGACGTCACGGCAAAGATACGCGCCGCGCCCCGATTTCTTGCCCGTAAAATCGAGCGAGATCTCCCCCTCGGGAGAACGGACCACGCGCAAAAGCTCTGCCTTGGAGCGGTGCTCGTTGCAGCCGAGGCACTGCCGCATGGGGATCTTCTTTTCTTTTTTTACAGGATTGCTCATTCTGCCTTGATATCGATCTTAAAGCCGGTCAGACGCGCCGCAAGACGTGCGTTCTGTCCCTCCTTACCGATGGCAAGAGAGAGCTGATCGGGCTCGACCTGAACGCGGCAAGCGCGCTCTGCGGTGATGGTGACCGCGAGGACCTCAGCGGGAGCGAGAGCCGAAGCGATATACTCCTCGGGCTTTTCGCTGTACTTGACGATATCAACCTTCTCTCCGCGCAGCTCATCGATGATCGCAGAAATACGCGCACCGTGGTTACCGATGCAAGCGCCTACGGGATCAACGTCGGGCTCACGGGAATAAACGGAGATCTTGGTTCTCGAGCCTGCCTCACGGGATACGCCCTTGACGATGACGACACCGTCTGCGATCTCGGGGATCTCAAGCTCGAACATACGGCGAACCAGGCCGGGATGAACGCGAGAGAGCGTAACGATCGGTCCGCGCGCCTCCTTGTTGACCTCCATAACGAACACCTTGATCTTGTCGCCAACGTAGAAGGTCTCCCCGGGGATCTGCTCGGAGCGGAGCAGGACTGCGCGTCCCGTGCCGGTATCGAGCACGACGTTACCCGTCTCGTGGTCTACCTTGCTGACCGTTGCGGTGATGATCTCCTCGTGCTTGTTCTCGTATGCCTCCTGCATTACGCGGCGCTCACCCTCACGAATACCCTGAATGATGACCGACTTTGCGGCAGCGGCACTGAGTCGACGGAAGTTCTTGGTCTTGACCTCGGTCTCGACCACCTTGCCGACCGTATATTTCTTTGCGATCGCCCTTGCATCCTCAAGCGAGATCTGCGTCTCGGGATTCTCCACCACCTCAACGACCTCCTTCTGCTGATAGACGCGAACGTCCTTCTTGGCAGGGTCGATGAGGATACGGACGTTGGTGTTGTTGCCGTATTCCTTCTTGTAAGCGGAAACGAGGGCGGCCTCGATCTTCTCCATCATGTACGCCGCAGGGATTCCCTTTTCCTTTTCCAGCAGCTCCAGCGCGGTGAAAAACTCTGTGTTCATCTCATAAAATCCTTTCTGATCTATGTCTCTGTTCCAAATAATTCCGATTAATCAAACACGTATCTGGTACGCAAGGAAGCGATCGCGGCACGCGGAAACGCGCGCACGTCGCCCGTGGGATCGCAAGCGACCTCAACGGCACCCTCGCCATTCAGTCCCGCAAGCTTACCCGTATAGCTCTTTGCACCGTCGAGCGGAGCATACAGACGTACCTCAACGTCCCAGCCCTCGCACGCACTGATGTGCATCTCGTTTTTCAGCTCGCGCTCGATGCCGGGAGAGGAAATCTCCAGATGGTACGCATCCTCGATGGGATCGTGCTCGTCAAGCAAGGGATCGATCGCGCGGTGCATCCGCTCGCAATCGTCAAGGGTAATTCCCTCCTCGCTGTCGATGGTGATGCGCAGATACATATCCGCGCCCTGCTTTTCATATTCCACGTCCCACAGAACGTAGCCAAGCTCTTCTGCAAGGGGCTCTGCGATCTTCCTGACCGCGCCCACAACGCCACCGGTCTTTTTCATCCGAAAATTCCTTTCTTTTCCATGTGTGGTGATTCCAAAGAAGAAGAGTGAGTTTTCTCAAACCCACTCCCAACATAACTTTACCATAAGTAGTATATCACACTTTTTTTCACTTTGCAACACTTTTTGTAAAAAAAATATGATTTTTTATTAAAATGATCGTTTTTTCTTATCTCCCGACCTCAAAACAGCACCTCTCCTCACTCAATTCCGCTTGGAGCTTGGAGAGCTTTTCCGTGCGCGCGTTGCTTTTCGCGCTCGCCCTTAGAGATTACTACCTTGTCGGAGGAGTTGGAGAGAGAAAAATAAGTGTCTTTTTTTCGAAAGGTTTCGTTAAGACTAATTCTTCTCCGCCTGTGTCAACTGCATATCCCTGATCCCCAAATTCTTTTCCATTGTTTCGATCAGCCAAACCACGTCCACTTCCGTGGTTTTGGGATCGTCTATCAGATCCAACAGCTGCGTTGCGTGATCCTCTGTCTCTGCTCCTGCTTTTGTATTCATTAAAACTTGGAGTATCCTCGACTTTATATTGGGTGACAATCCCTTGTTTTTGATAGAACTCCAAATAAGAATCACCGATCTTCCCCTTTTCATATAATCCATCCTCCCATACTTCCATTTCCGCTTCAGTTTCTATGTCAAACCTAACTACACGAGTTATAAAAAAATTGTTTTTCGTCACCTTTACAAAGACAAGAACTTTATTAACCCCGAGATTCTTTTTGGGATCATCATTCACTTTGATGATTTTTTCTCCTAAAAAAGACGTGTTCGTCGTACGAAGAACGCGCAATGCCTTGATTTTTGAAAAAAGGTCATCAATTTCTTCAATTTTTATTGCACCGGCTTCTCTCGCCCAGCCAAAGCACTCGTACTGTTGCTTATTGTAATTATATCGCACTTCAGTCGAATTGTCAACCTCGCTCTTCTTTGAAGCATCCTCCCCGGAATCATTCGCAAGGGAAAAGTTGATTTTTGACGTGCCGTGCTCTCGAATGTTTTTTCTGCCGCGACGAAGAGCCTCGGTGTCGATATCCTGACGGCCATAGGAGACCTCGTTTGCCTTCTTGCCGGAGCGCTTTACCTCTTCCGGATCAAGATCGTCAATGTCCTCCAGATCCTCAATGCTCTCAACGTCCGGATGGGCTTCGAGCCACGCTTCGCGCTCGGCATCGGTGGAGATGGAAAAATGAAGCGGTTTCGAAAAATCATCGTCTTTTCAGCTCATACCAAATTTCTCATAAACATCCTTGGAAAAAGTATTGTCAAATACTCCCTTGACATTTTCGAGAAAGTCTGCTATACTGTAAGCGTAGACTTTGCTACTGTAAGGGCTTTGATGTTTCTTAACATCCGTCCGAACC
>JAZQWH010000127.1:0-2569 GCA_045632205.1 Eubacteriales bacterium | reverse complement strand
TCCTGCAACCGCTACGATTACCGCAACGCTTAAGATCGATCAGTTCTACCTGGGTCTGAACAGCACGGCGGAAAACGTATTTGCAACGCAGTACCTCATTGTCGGCGGCTCTTACGGTGCAACCTGGCACGCGCTCGATGAGATCGAAAAGCTCGCTCCTATGCCTGCAACCGAGGATGCACAGATCAATATCACCGCCGAGAACAACACGGTCGGTGCATACAGATTCAAGACCGTTGCAACCATCGGTGACTCGATCACCCGTGGCTCTCAGGCATTCCCGGACGGTAGTGGCTACGGCGGACCGAAGGGATTTGGACAGGCGATCGCAGGAAGCGCGGCAAGCACTTACCTTGAGAAGTTCCTCAGCTGGCCCTCCGTGCTTCAGAGAGAGCTTTGGAAGGATTATCTGATCTGCAACTACGGTCAGGGATATTCCACTATGATCGACGATACCAAGGACATATATCCCGACGTCGGACCTTACTACTACAACGATATTCAGAAGTTTGCCAACCTGCTCGCAGAATCCGACAGAGACGACTTTGATTTTGACCTCGTTCTGATTATGCTGGGTACCAACGATGCAAGCCGCGCAGGCGGTGCCGCAAAGTGGAAGGACGGCAACAAGGATGAGTTTATGCAGGAAGCAGAGAACCTGCTTCGCAAGATCTCCAAGGGCTCTCCCGATGCAACCTTCGTCTTTATGAATGCGCCTCACCGTTGCGACGGTAACGCGAATACCGAGGCGAACGATGCGGCAATTCGCGCGCTTCAGAAGCTGACCGCAAAGAGAATGATCCAGAAGGGCTATAGCGTACTGATGTACGATATGGAGAGATACACCGTTGAAAATCTTACCGCTGACGGTATGACCTGCGCGGAGAAGAAGGATGATGCGGCAGGCAAGACCACTGCGGCACTCCTGGAGGAAGAGAAGGTTATTCACGGTGATTACTACAACATCAAGACCGATACGGGATCGCCTGATACCACGCACCCCAACTATCGCGGCTACGGCAAGATAGCTGAGGGCATGAAGGATCTGCTGCTCCACTTCTTTGAGGGCGCAGAGGCTCCCGAGTATATGATCGATCCGCTCGTGGAGACACCCGCAGAATGATCTGAAATGACAAATTAAAACGGCAGAGACTTTCGTCTCTGCCGTTTCTTTTTTGAAGTTATGCTCGATCGGTAAAATGATGGATTCCGCCCGTGACGGTTGCGGTAAAGCCGGAGGGGAGGGTGATGTGTGCGGTCACGTCTGTGGGAAGCTCCAGCTCGTAGTAAACGTCCGCGTCCTTATAGTACCAATGCGCGCGGATCGTGCCGCATTTGCTATCGATAGACGTCTCCGCAAAGCCGAGTCTGCGGTCAGGGTGAGGTTGGAAGGAGATCTCGCGATATGCAGGCGAGGAGGGCTTGATGCCGCAGGAAACGCCGAAGATCCAATCAAAAACTGCTCCGTATGCGTAATGGTTAAAGGAGTTCATATCCGTGCTCCAGAAGCTTCCGTCCTCCTTGAGGCTGTTCCAATGCTCCCACATTGTGGTTGCACCGTGCGTGACCGAATAGAGCCAGGAGGGGTTCTTTTCCTGGAAGAGAAGCTCATAGGCGATATCCGCATATCCGCTTTCGGAAAGTGCGTGGAGGAGGTAGGGCGTTCCGACAAAGCCCGTGGTCATACGCATACCGAACTCGCGGATCAGCTCGACGAGCTTTGCGGCAAGCGCGGGACGCTCGTCATCGTTGCAAAGATCAAAATGGAGGATCAGTGTCAGTGCCGTTTGTGTAATGCCGCGGCGCACGGTGTCAACTGCCGCTCTGCCGCCAACGGGGATCTCGGTGTAGGGCAGCTCCTCCTTCGGCATTCCGTTTTCCATAAAGTATGCACGGAATGCGGTGCGGACGTTTTCATAGAGCGAGCGGTATTCGGTCATATCCATACCGAGCGCCTCGCCTGCCTTGACGAGCAGGGCGGTGGAATAGGCGAAGAATGCGGAGGCGATGAGGTCGTTGGAGGTGGCGCCCACGTAGGAGTCCTCGCCCGCGTCCATGGCAAGCCAGTCGCCGTAGTGCTGACCGGTCAACCAGAGGAATTCCTCCTCACCGGTGTTGTGCATATACTCTACCCACTTCTTCATCATGGGGAATTGCTCCTTGAGGAGGGTCTTGTCACCATACGCCATGTAAAGCTCCCACGGAACCACGCAGGCAACGTCGCCCCAAGCGGCAGAAATACGGGTCTTGCGATCCATAGAGCAAGGAACCACGCCCCAAACTGCACCGTCCGCCTCCTGCTCCAGAGCAACGTCGCGCATCCACTTGCGGAAGAAATTCTTTACGTTGAAGTTGATACCTGCGGTGCGGCAGAAGATCTGCGCGTCACCCGTCCAGCCCAGACGCTCGTCACGCTGAGGGCAGTCGGTGGGAATATCCAGATAGTTGCTCTTCTGACCCCAGATAATGTTGTGATAGAGCTGATTGATCTTTTCGTTTCCGCAATGGAAGTAGCCGGTTCTCTTGATATCCGAGTGAACGGCAACGGCACGGAAGGAATTGAGATCTA
>JAZQWH010000126.1:0-10506 GCA_045632205.1 Eubacteriales bacterium | reverse complement strand
TTGAGCAGATGGGGGAGCCCTGTTCTGTGATCAATTATGCGGGGGAAAAAATGCTTCGGGAATCGAAGACGTTTTATTTTCCGAGGAATGCGTCGGTTGTCAGCCGCGCAATTGCCTTGTACCGTCTCCCTATGCGCGCGAGAACGGTTCGGAAATTCAATTCCTTTTTAAATCATCATCTCCATCTTTCGGGACCGATCCTGTCCGATGCGGCAGGGCTGGAGGCGTTGTCCTCACGGTACGATCATTTCATCACGGGAAGTGACCAGGTCTTTAATTACAAGGGGACGGGTGAGGATTTTAATTTCTATCTTGAGTTTGAAAAATCGAAAGAAAAGAAGATCGCCTACGCGCCGAGCTTTGGCTTGAGCGAGATCGACGAAGGACACAGGGAACGCGTGGCGAATGCGCTCAACGACTTTTTTGCATTGTCCGTGCGCGAGCAGGTGGGCGAGGAGATCGTTGAGGACCTGATCGGCGTGCGACCGCTGAGAGTTTGCGATCCCACCTTCCTGCTCAAAAAAGAACAGTGGGAGCAGCTTTGCAAGGCTCCGAAATATAAGAAGCCTTACGTTCTGGTCTATTCCTTTGGCTCCTGCCATTTGGAGGACACTGCAAGGAGGATCGCAGAGGAGATCGGCGGAACCGTTGTCAATATCAATCGCGGATTTCCTACGGTAATCAAGGGAAGGAACGTAAAAAATGCGTACGCTCCCGGACCTCGGGAATTTTTGGGATTGATTCAAAATGCGGCGGCTGTCGTGACGAATTCCTTCCACGGAATGGCTCTTTCCGTGCTTTTAGAAAAGGAATTTTACGCGTTTACCAACAATTATGCAAATTCCTCCGCAACGAATCATCGCTTCAAAACGCTGAGCGAGAGTCTGGGGCTTTCCGATCGCGTATATTCGATCGGGACGCAGATTGAAAGAAGCAAAATTGATTATGCGGCGGTAAAGGAAAGAATTGAAAAGCTGAGAGGCGAGGGATTGGCGTTCTTATCCCGCGCACTCAACAAAGGAGGCGTCTGAAGGTGAAGCCAATCCAATTGGATCGGGCATCCTGCACGGGATGCCACGCCTGTGTTTCAAAATGTCCGCGAGAATGCATTTCTATGCAAAGGGATGACTTGGGATTTTTGTATCCCGTAATTGATTCCGACCGTTGCATATCCTGCGGGATCTGTATGAAGGTCTGCGAGGAAGTAAAGCAGGTCCCTCGCACCTCGGAAAGAAAAATTTATGCCGCGAAGCACAAATCGTTGGAGATCAGAAAAAAAAGTGCGTCGGGCGGAGTGTTTACCGCACTTGCCAACGCGATATTGCAAGATGGCGGAGTTGTGGTCGGAGCGAGATATTTTGAGGATATGCGCGTGGGGCACGACTTTGCGCGGAATGAAGCGGAGCTTTCTCTTCTGCGCGGCTCCAAATATACCTATTCGCTTTGCGGAAAGGACGTATTTGAGAAAACAAAGGAATATCTGGAGAGCGGTGTTACGGTGCTGTTCAGCGGAACTCCGTGTCAGGTGTCTGCCTTCAAAAATTATTTGGGAAGTGACTATGAAAATCTGCTCACAGTGGATATTTTGTGTCACGGAATTGCGGCACCGAAGCTCTACGAGGATTTTGTAAGCCGCCTTTCGGAGCGAAACGGCGCGGTCGGGTATATCGATTTCCGATATTCTGCGGATGGAAATTGGCACGATCCGCACACACAGGTCGTTTATCAAAACGGCAAAAAGGGAAGCGGTGAGCTTGAAAATTCCTACTTCCGTATGTTTGTAAGAAACTACTGCTTGCGCGAGAGCTGTTATGCTTGCGGCTTTGCGAGGTTTGACCGCGTTTCGGATCTGACGCTCGGAGACTTTTGGGGAATTGAAGGCACGCACGCCGAGTTTGATTCTCCGCACGGCGTTTCGGTTGTCGTGGCAAGCACGGAGAAGGGCAGAAGGCTTTTGCAATCGGCAAGCAGCGAGATGGAATTGCTGGAGTGCACGGAGCGCGACTGCACGCACGATCAGCTCAACGGTCTGAAGCCGGGCGGAAGAAATTTGAATTTCGTTTCGGATTACAGAACGTACGGGTTTGATTTTGTCCACAAAAAATATACGCTGACTCCGCTTTCCATTCGGATGCGGGAAAAGCTGTATCGGATAAAGCTGATAAAAAAATTAAGAGATCTGATAAAATGAGTTTGCTTTTTTGGGGGGTAATGCTGTGAAGATCATCTTTGTCTCCGCCACGTGTGACCGACGTGACTATGAGGAGATCTGTAAAAATCGAAAGGTTCAGATGCTGGATTCCTCCCAGAAGTTTTTTGAAATGTTTCTTGGAGGGCTCAATCAAATGGACGGGGTGAGTGTGGATTGTCTTACCGTAAGACCGATCTCCCACTCCACGTATCCCGGATATTCGATCCCCGCAAAGGAGACGAAAAACGGAAATCTGACCTATCATTACGTCAAGCTCTTTAACGTCCCTGTTCTGAAAAGTATTTTTGCCGCACGGCGCGTCCGAAAAAAAATGAGGGCGCTGCTTCGTCAATACAAGGATGAGGACGTGCGCATCATCTGCGATCCGCTTCTGATGGAGGGCTTGACGCCGACCGTTCGGCTCGGAAAAAAATACGGCGTGATGACCGCGGGATTTTTGACCGATATGCCCGATTTTGCGGACGAATGTGACGAGCACGGCCGGCTCAAGCGGATGATGTACCGCGTGTATCATAAGAGAGTTAAGCGGGATCTTTCACGCTTGGATCGGTATATTGTGCTGACCGAAGCGATGCGTGAGGTTGCGGCAGACAAGCCCTGGCTGCTTTTGGATTGTATTGTCGATGAGACGATGCTCTGCGGTCTTGAGGCGAAGGCGTATGAGGATGGGCTTCCGCACATTTTGTACGCGGGCAAGCTCCATCGGGAATTTGGACTAAAGCTTTTGGGTGATGCGATGCAACGGGTGCAGCACCCGTGCGTGTTTGATCTGTACGGCGACGGAAATTACGTGGAGGAGCTGAAGGAGATTGCGAAAAAGCAGAGCAATATACGCATCCACGGAATCGTTCCGCTCAAGGAGGTCTTAGGCTACGAGCTTTCCTCCACCGTCCTGATCAATCCCCGTACGTCCGAGGGGGAATTTACGAAATATTCCTTCCCCTCCAAGACAGCGGAATATATGCTGACGGGGATTCCCGTTGTGATGTTCCGCCTCCCCGGTATTTCCGCCGAATACGGTCAATATATCTGCTTTGCCGATGAGGAAAGTGCCGACGGCTTTGCAAAAAAAATAGACGAGGTTCTTTCTAAGACGGAAGAGGAGAGAGAGAACCTCGGCGCTGCCGCAAAAGCGTTCGTCCTTGAAAACAAGAACAACGTCGCGCAGGCGGGACGTGTGATTGAATTCTTACGTTAAAGAGGTTACAGATGAAAAATATCATTTTTATTTCCAAGGATGCCCTGCGCAAGGGGGCATTGCCGACATACGGGAATCGCGAGTGGCAGACTCCCAATATTGATGCGCTTGCCGAAAAGGGAACGGTGTTCCATCGCCATTACACCGCAGGCTCAAGCACGGCGATGGCGTTTACGTCTATGGCGATCCAAAAATATTGCTATTCGACCGATCGCAAGCTCTATGACGGAAAGGAATCGTCGGAAAACGGCAATACGATCTTCGATATTCTCTACGAAAAGGGCTATGACGTACACATCGCGTGGGACGATTCCTATACCGCCTTTGCCAGATCTCATTTTCGCTGCGAGGGCTTACATACAACCGTTCACAGCCTCAAGAGCATCATTCCTCATCACGCTCCCCACGTCGAGGGCGAGTTCGATGACCTGACCTTCAAGCCCGAGGAAACCGAACAGGGAATTCGGATCATCGACGAGCTGTTTACGGGACTGAAGAGCACCGAAAAGCCTTTGTTTTTGTGGCTGCATCTGCCTCACGTTTTTATCGGGAGAAACGCATACGATTCCGATATTGATATTTACGACCGCATCATCGGAATGGCGCGCGAGGCGTTTGGTGACGATTGCATCTACGTCTCTGCGGATCACGGGCAGATGAACGGTCATAAGGGGAAATTCGGCTACGGCTTTGACGTGGAGGAGTCCGCGATCTGTATTCCTTTGATCACGCCTCGCTTCAACGGGATGGAACGAGTTGACTTTCCGACGACGACCACGCAGATGCTGGAGATCTTTGGCGTGTCTCCGTTTGAGCGTCGCGAGTACGTCCTCTGTGAGACGGCATACTACGTGCAGCCCAAGCGCCGCGTTGCAATCGTTCACGGCAGATACAAGCTGGTTTACGACAAGGAAACGAAGCGATATGCTCTGTATGACGTCATCAGAGACGAAGCTGAGGAGCATAATCTGTTTTATCCCGAGTTTTATGACGTCGATCGCAGATGCTGGTATTCCTTGAATCAGCGCTTTTACTATCCCGAATGGCATCTTGTGGAGGAAGAAAAGCAATACCTTTTGAACGTACACAAGGAAATGTGGAAAAACGGCGGCTTTTTTGAGGAGCTGGTTCAGAAGGTGATGTTCCGCCTCAAATTCCTCTATAGCAGGCTGTCACAGAAAAAGGCGAAACGCAAGATCGTTAACATTGGAAAATAAGGAGCGAACACAATGAAACGCGTCATTACATACGGAACGTTTGATTTATTGCATTACGGTCACATCAATCTTTTGCGCAGAGCGAAGGAGCAGGGTGATTATCTGATCGTTGCGCTGTCGACGGACGAATTCAACTGGAACGAAAAGCAGAAAAAATGCTATTTTACCTACGAGCAGAGAAAGCAGCTCCTGGAGGCTGTGCGCTACGTGGATCTCGTGATTCCCGAGGAGAATTGGGAGCAGAAGAGGAGCGATATGCACTTATATCACGTGGATACCTTCGTGATGGGGGATGACTGGGAAGGAAAATTCGATTTCCTCCGCGACGAGGGCGTTGAGGTCGTTTATCTTTCGAGGACGCCCGAAATCAGCACCACGCAGATCAAGACCAATCTCAAAAGCTAAAATTGAGTTGAAAGGACTTTTATAAAATGGGACTTTTTACAAATAAAACCTTATTGATCACAGGCGGGACGGGGAGCTTTGGCAACGCCGTGCTCAACCGCTTTTTGCGCACTGACATCGGTGAGATCCGCATCTTCTCGCGCGATGAGAAAAAGCAGGACGATATGCGCCACGAGTTTCAGGCGAAGATGCCTGAGGTGGCGGACAAGATCAGCTTCTACATCGGTGACGTGCGCGATCTTGCCTCCGTAAAGAACGCGATGCACGGTGTGGATTACATCTTCCACGCGGCGGCTCTCAAGCAGGTCCCCTCCTGCGAGTTCTTCCCCATCGAGGCGGTCAAGACCAACGTCCTCGGAACCGAGAACGTGCTGATCGCGGCGATCGAGGCGGGCGTGAAGAACGTCGTTTGCCTCTCCACCGATAAGGCGGCTTATCCCGTCAACGCGATGGGAACCTCCAAGGCAATGATGGAGAAGGTCATTGTTGCCAAGGCGCGTACAACGAGCCAAACCAAGATCTGCTGCACGCGTTACGGAAACGTGATGTGCTCGCGCGGATCGGTCATTCCGCTCTGGATCGATCAGATCAGAAGCGGCAATCCCATCACGCTCACCGAGCCTACGATGACGCGCTTCATCATGTCTCTTGACGAGGCTGTCGACCTCGTTCTGTTCGCGTTTGAGCACGGTGAGCCGGGCGACATTCTCGTCCAGAAGGCTCCCGCCTGCACCATTCAAACGCAGGCAGAGGCGGTTTGCGAGCTGTTTGGAGGCAAAAAGGAGGATATCAAGATCATCGGTATCCGCCACGGCGAGAAGATGTACGAGACGCTTCTGACCAACGAGGAGTGCGCGCACGCCATTGATATGGGCAACTTCTACCGCGTCCCCTGCGATAAGCGCGGACTCAACTACGACAAGTATTTCAGCAAGGGCGATACCGAGCGCAACACGCTCACCGAATTCAATTCGAACAACACGCAGCTTCTGACGGTTGAACAGACCAAGGCGAAGATCGCGAGCCTGCAATACATTCAGGACGAGCTTGCAAAGGGAGAAAACGGATGAACGTTCTGGTAACGGGAGCCGGGGGCTTTGTCGGCAGGAATCTTGTCGCCGCCCTGCGGTGCATTCGCGACGGGAAGGATCGCACGCGCCCCGCAATTGCCATTGAGGAGATTTTTGAATACGATCTCGATACCGATCCGAGCCTTTTGGACGAATATTGCGCAAAGGCGGATTTCGTATTCCATCTTGCGGGGGTCAACCGTCCGCAGAATGCGGAGGAATTTATGCAGGGGAATTGCGGCTTTGCCGAGACGCTCCTGCAAACGCTCAAAAATCATCAAAACACCTGTCCCGTTCTGCTCTCCTCCTCCATTCAGGCAACCTGCATCGGTCGCTACGACAGTGATTACGGCAGGAGCAAGAGGGCAGGGGAGGACGTGCTTTTTGCCTACGGCGAGGAGACGGGCGCGCGCGTTTTGGTCTATCGCTTCCCGAATCTTTTCGGAAAATGGTGCAGACCGAATTACAATTCCGCGGTTGCAACCTTTTGCAACAATTTTGCAAACGATCTGCCGATCACGGTCAGTGACCGAGGCGTGCAGCTGGAGCTTTTGTATATTGACGATCTCATTGCCGAAATGCTCGATGCGATGGAGGGGAGAGAGCATCACTGCTCCTTCGACGGTATTGAAACGGTGCTGTGCGAGAGCGGAAAATACTGTGCCGCACCCGTGACGCATAAGGTCACGCTTGGAGAGATCGTTGATCTCCTGGAGCGCTTCAAGGCGCAGACGGGCACACTTGTGATGCCGGAAATTCCCGAAAACTCCTTTGCAAAAAAGCTTTACAGCACCTATCTGAGCTATTTGCCAAAGGAAAAGGCGGCATTCCCGCTCAAAATGAACGAGGATGCGCGCGGAAGCTTTACGGAGCTGCTCAAGACCGAAAAATGCGGTCAGTTCAGCGTCAATATCTCCAAGCCGGGGATCACCAAGGGTCAGCATTGGCACCACACCAAGTGGGAATTTTTCATCGTGGTCAGCGGTCGCGGATTGATCCAACAGCGCAGGATCGGCTCGGATGAGGTTCTCAACTTTGAGGTGTCAGGCGAGCGGATCGAGGCGGTCCATATGCTTCCCGGCTATACGCACAATATTATCAATCTGTCCGATACCGAAAATCTCGTGACAGTTATGTGGGCAAACGAGCAGTTTGACCCGAATCATCCCGATACGTTTTTTGAGGTGGTGGAATAATGGAAAAGAATATCAAGCTTGATTACAGCGACGTAAAATTTCAGAACAACGGCAAATTAAAGCTTCTCATCATTGTGGGAACGCGCCCCGAGATCATTCGTCTCGCGGCGGTCATCAACAAGTGCCGCCGTTATTTCGATACGGTCCTCGCGCATACGGGACAGAATTACGATTACAATCTCAACGGTGTGTTCTTCAAGGATCTCAAGCTTGCCGATCCCGAGGTTTATATGGATGCGGTGGGCGACGATCTCGGCGCAACGGTCGGAAACATCATCAATTGCTCCTACAAGCTGATGAACGCGATCAAGCCCGACGCGCTCCTGATCCTCGGTGACACCAACTCCTGCCTCTCGGCAATCGCCGCAAAGAGACTGCATATCCCGATCTTCCATATGGAGGCGGGCAACCGTTGCAAGGACGAATGCCTGCCCGAGGAGACCAACCGCCGCATCGTTGACATCATTTCCGACGTCAATCTTGCATATAGCGAGCACGCGCGCCGTTATCTGCACGAGTGCGGTCTGCCAAAGGAGCGCACCTACGTCACAGGCTCTCCGATGGCAGAGGTCCTGCACCAGAATCTTGCCGAGATCGAGGCGAGCGACGTGCTGGAGCGCCTCGGCTTGGAGGCGGGCAAATACATCCTGCTCTCCGCGCACCGCGAGGAGAACATCGACACCGAAAAGAACTTTACGAGTCTGTTTACCGCGATCAACAAAATGGCGGAGAAATACGATATGCCCATCCTCTATTCCTGCCATCCGAGAAGCCGCAACCGACTGGAAAAGAGCGGATTCGTGCTTGACCGTCGCGTCATTCGCAACGAGCCTCTCGGTTTCCACGATTACAATAAGCTGCAGATGAACGCGTTTGCGGTCGTTTCGGATAGCGGAACGCTCCCCGAGGAGTCGAGCTTCTTCACGAGCGTGGGACATCCGTTCCCCGCGGTTTGCATCCGTACCTCCACCGAGCGTCCCGAGGCGCTTGACAAGGCTTGCTTTGTCCTGGCGGGAATTGACGAGGGAAGCCTTTTGCAGGCGGTTGAAACGGCTGTGGAGATGAATCGGAACGGCGATCACGGCATTCCCGTGCCCAACTACGTGGAGGAAAACGTTTCTACGAAGGTGGTCAAGATCATCCAATCCTATACGGGTGTGGTCAACAAGATGGTCTGGAGAAAGTTTTAAATGAGAAAGGAGGGCGGAGAATGCACTTACCGTCTCTGATGATGCGGCTTTGCCGCGCGGAAATATTGGGTGAGACTGTGGACGTTGCAGGCACGCTTTCCGAGGACGCGCTCACGGCACTGTATCGGTATTCCAAATCGCTTGACGTGGCGCACATCGTTGGCTCGGCACTTGAGCGCCTGGGGCTTTTGCCCGAGGGCGAGCTTGCCGAAAAATTCCGCAAGCAGACCTTTACCGCCGTCTTTCGGTATGAGCGGATGAATTACGAATATGAGCAGATCTGTCGGACGCTTGAAGCGGCGGAGATCGATTTTATGCCCTTGAAGGGGTCGCTGATCCGCGCATATTATCCCGATCCGTGGATGCGGACAAGCTGTGACGTGGATATTCTGGTTCACGAGGAGGAGCTTGACCGTGCGGTGGAGGCGCTTGTATCCGCGCTTGGCTATTCCGCCGATGAAAAGCGCGAGTTCCACGACGTTTCCCTTCACGCGCCGGGCGGGATGCACCTTGAGCTTCATTTCAGCCTTCTGGAGGGCGTGGAAAAGCTCGATCGGATGCTTTCCAAGGTCTGGGAGTATGCGCTGCCCGTTGAGGGCTGGAAGCATCGGTATACGCAAACGAACGAGTATCTGCTCTTCCATATGCTGGCGCATATGTCCTATCATTTCATCCACGGCGGATGCGGCGTTCGTCCTTTGATCGATCTGCAATTGCTTGTTGAGCGGATGCCGTTTGACGAGGAGATCCTGCGCAGACTTTGCCGCGAATGCTCGATCGAGACCTTCTACGAGCAATCTCTGCGCCTTTGCAGGGTTTGGTTTTTTGATGCCGATCAGGATGAGACAACGAAAAAAATGGAGCAATTCCTCTTTACGGGCGGTGTTTACGGCAACAAGACCAATCAGGTGGCGGTCCAGCAGGGAAGACGCGGACGGCTTGGATTTTTGATGTTCCGTATTTTTATGCCGCGCGAGAAGCTGCAAAATTTGTATCCCGTTTTGAAAAAGCACCCGTATCTGTTGCCCTTCTGTTGGGTGAGACGCTGGTTCCGCTTGCTCAAGAAGGGAACGATGCGCTCCTCCCTCAACGAGCTGAAGACCTCCGGTCAGCTTTCGCGCGAGGATGCGGATTCGGTTGACGGCTTGCTCCGCGATCTCGGACTTTAAAAAATGAAAAAAGACTCCAATTTTGCATTGGAGTCTTTTTGTTTTGATCAAAGCTTATGGAAGATGGGCTTGCGGTCCTCGAAGGTGCAAACGTAGCCGAAGGTTTCACGCAGGATTTCGATCGCCTCGTCGGCGTACTGACCGATGCGAGCGGGGAAGTGCGCGTCCGAGCCGAGCGTAACGATCTCGCCGCCAAGCTCACGGAAGCGCTTGAGGTAATCGGCGGAGGGGAGGAAAACGCCCGCGGAGTCGACACCGCTGGTGTTGATCTCCATTCCCTTGCCCTTGCGTACCAGCTCGCGCAAAATCTCATCCGTGATCTCTAAAAAATCCTTGCGGAGAAGCGGCTCGTGGGTGGGGCTTGTGGGGGACTTGCAGACGTAGGTGAGATGTCCCAGCACGTCGAAGTCGGTGTGCGCCTGTACGCACTTGAGGGTTTGCTCAAGATAACTCGAAAAAGCGTCCTTTATCGTGCGCCCCTCCCAGAATTCCTCGTAATAAGGATCTGCGCCGTCGACGTAGTGTACCGAGCCGATGACGAAATCAAAGTGTCTTTGTTGGAGCAGATCGGCAAGATAGGGTTGGTTAGCAGGTGTTAACCCGAATTCAACGCCGCGACGGATCAAAATCCCGTCAACGGAAAGGGAATCGTACGCATTGGCATAATCCGTGAGCGAAAAGAGACTGCTGGGGTAGCCGTCAGCGCGGTTGTCGTCCCAATGGTCGGTAAAGCAGATCTCCTTGAGCCCGATCTTACGGGCAGCCTCCGCCATCTCGCGTGCGGAGCATTCCGAATCAAAGGAAATGCTGCTGTGCATATGAAAATCAAACATAAAAGCCTCCTTTCGG
>JAZQWH010000125.1:0-13658 GCA_045632205.1 Eubacteriales bacterium | reverse complement strand
TCTCGCCAGCTCCACTGCCGCCTCGGGGTGCTTCCAATCCAGGAAGCGCGCGACCCAAAGAATGGAGGCAGGCTGCTTCGATGCGATCAAAGCATTTACGTCTGCGTATTTTTTCACCTCGGGAAAATACCCCCAACGGTACTTTCTGCGTGGGAATGCAAGCACGCGATTGCTGTCGTATGCGGTGTAAGCGCTCGCACAAAGCTGATAGAAGGAGCGATTGTTGCGGAGCGTATAATTTTGAACGGCGCGAAGCACGTCACCGGGGTGACGCCAAAAGCCTTGCTTGAACCAACGCTCGTTATAGCTGAAGGTAAGCTTGCGCGCCTTGAGCCGACGCTTGACAAACCACGTCGGAGCTGAGCCGATGATCACAACGTCGCTCTCAAAGCAAAGGCGCTCTGCCGCGATCCTGTCGCTCTCCTCAATCGCCTCTTGGTAATACGGCAGATGATCGAACTCGTGCTTGTATCCGAATTTGATCCTGTCGTCCGGAACCCTTTCGGTTGCAATGAACGCAAACGAAACGCCCTGCATACTCAAAAAGGCATCACACAAGGGAATTTGATGATGATTGTGAAAATTTGAAATAAAGGTTATTTTCATTTTTTCTCCAATAAGTAAAATTAACGGCCGCCTGTTATCGTCTTATAGAAACCGGTCAGATATTTTTTCATAAACACAGCAACACAGAGAATCAAGGCTACCACAACGAGAGGCTCTGCCAAATAAATACATCCTCTGAAAATCGGATTCATGGGAAGTAATTTTTTCAGAATTATATTCAAAACCGACAAAACGAACCAATGCGATGCGTAGATAAAAAACGAGTTTTTCTCAAACGCAAAAACCTTTTTTTCTCCGATTGCAAAGACATCAACCGCAAACCAGAAGGCGATTGCTGCCAAGAACTCAAACAGTCGGTAAGCAAGGGTTCCTCTTAAATACGAAATATCTGCGTCCAGGTCTATAAGCCAAAATCTCCAAAGTAAAAGAAATACAAACAACAGGCTCGCCAAAACAGGAACTGTTCTCTTCCACTTTTCGGAATAAAAATTCCAATCGAATATCTTTCTAAAATGAATCGTGCCAACCGCTCCGATGCTATAAAAGAAAATGCCGGGGAACAAAAAGTTCTTTTCGTATGATCCAATCAGCAAATATCCCGCCAACAGCACCGCAAGACAAACAAGGGACGCGTATTTATTTTGATAGATCTTCAACAAAAACGGAGTCAAAAGAGTAATTCCTATCAACTGAAGCACATACCAAAACGCAGGGTTACATTCATATAGAAATACCGATTTCAAAACGAACAAGGCAATGCTTCCAACCGTTTCAAGTCGGTGAGTCAGGACAAGCATTAAGAAGGAATAGCCCATATAAAATACGTTCCAAATCAAATATGGGATCAAAAGTGTATAGATCTTCTTCTTGAAGGACAGAACAAGATCCTTTGACGATAAATCTCTTTTTGAAAAAGCTAACCACCCGGACATAAAAAAGAACAACGGAACGGCTACTCGTGCAGCTCCTTGAGATATTATATTTTCCAGTGTCTGCTCCAAACGGTATCCACCCATCACAAGATAGGAGGGATCATTGGCATGAATATACACCACAAAAATTGATAATATAAACATCATATGAGCAATTTTAGAGCTCATATAAGAAGAGATCGGTTTCTTTTCCATTTCCATTCGTGTTCTTCGCTTTCTCTTTATTCCATAGATTTCTTCAAGGACTCCGTCTGATCATAAATTCGGTAATCTCCGTCAAAAACATCCGCTAAGGCGGTATCGTATTTGATCTGCCCGAAAATCGTTTTCCATTCAGGCTTGATCAGCATGATCATACGGACAAAAAGCCCCAGCAAGCGGGAAGGCTTTTTCGCCCCACCGTTTGCCTCATTGATCAAATTCATATAATCGAACAAGGAATACACCGGCATATCCTGTGGGCAAACGATTCCATCCTGCCCCCGCTCAATGATAAGCGCTACGCACTCGCAAACGTTCCCTGCATAAATTGTATTTCTTCCGAGAGAAGCTCCCAATTTCGGATAGAATTTCGGAAATTTTTGGTACATCTCGCGCGCAACGTTCATAAACAACGTGTTTCCCTCATAGTAAACGCTCGGAATTCTCAGATAAGAGACCTTAAAGCTGTCACATTCAAGTGCGCGAAAAGCCTCCTCTCCGGCAAGCTTGCTTTTTCCGTAATCACTATTCGGATGACATACCGTTTTTTCGTCGACAATGCCTCCCTTACGGGACATAGACGGCTCCATTCCGTAAACCGCCATCGTACTGAACACAACCACGTGCTTTGTACCGTCCGCATACGCCTTCTCTGCAACCTCGGCGGAAAGATCGCGGTTGATCGCATAATACTGTTCGGTCGTCACACCCGGTTTGGGAATGACACCTGCAATATGAACCAGTACGTCATAGTCAAAGGTTCTGCTTTTCCAAGCATCTCCGAACAAAGAAATCTTGTCGATCTCCCCAAACCGATCCTCCAGGTGTGCGATCAATCTCAGACAGAGATCTCCTCTGTCTCCCGTTATTCCAATTCTCATTTTTTTGCATCCTCAATGATTTCACGGTAAATTTCAATCATACGCGCGTGAATATCGTAGTCTACGTGCAAGGCCATCATATCCCTGCGCCCGTTCTGCGAAAGCTTTTCCGCCAGCTCGCGGGATTCGAAGATCCTGCCGATATGATATGCCAAAACCTCCGCTTCCTCAAAGCGGTAGATAAATCCGTTTTCTCCGTGCTTTACGTATTCGGAAACACCGCCAACGTAAGTGCCGATCGAAGGAACACCTACAAGCATAGCCTCCTTAAGCGAGCTGGAATGATTTTCAATCGCAGACGGAACGACAAAAACGTTTGATTCCTTCATCTTATCCGCCATCTGCTCGGGAGTCAGGAACGGAAGAAAATCAATCGAATCCCCAAGCTCATATCTGCGAATCAATTTTTTGATATACTTGATATATCCGGATTGCTTGAGCGTAGACTTCAGATCGTGCTTCCCCGCCTGATTTGCGCCGGGCAGATACAGTCGGATCTTCGGATAACGCGGCTTGAGAATGTGCATCGCCTTAAGCAAAATATGCAATCCCTTAATGGAGTAGTTGGAGGAGTTACACATGATCGAATACGGAGTCACCGTATCCGCACACCATTGGCGGTCCGCAAATATACGATTCAGCTGCAAGGGGCAAGCATGGAATTTTACGTCCTCCGAAATAGCGGCATAGTACGCACGGCTCCATTCGTTTTCTCCAATGACGTTGCCTGCCGCCGCAACGACCTTTTCCTCGGTCATCGCTTGCTTGCGATAACGCTTGACCTGCGAATAAATACCGGTGTGCGCTACCAGATCCATCGGAGAGTAGTGGAGAAGAATATCCTTTTCCCGAATTCCCGCTTTCATATATCGGGAAAGCGAGGCAACCACGCCCTGAATGAATACCACTGCGGGCGCCTTGCCGCCATTGCACTGCAGCACGTCCAGGGCAACCTGAAATTCGGTTCCCCAAATCTGGATCACGTCGGGAGAAACCTCCTCCAGCATCTGTGCGATCGCTGCCAGATTGGATTTCACTCCGCTTTTGTATTTGTATCCGATCCGGTCGGGGAGAAGATAATAGGTCACACCGCTATCCGAGGCAATTCTCGTATTACGGGTTTCTCCCGTGGTTGCGACAAAAAGCTCATGCGCCTGCTCCTTGACAAAATCATCAAGTGCCGCATCCATCCAAAGGCCGTTGCTCTTTCTTCCGAAGAAAAGCTCTCCCGCCTTTCCGATCGGTATATTCGTAATCCACAGTATCCGCATCTTTTACCTCACTAAAAAATCAATTCTCAATCTTTTGAATGCATTTCGCAAAAAAGAATACAATTGTCGTAACCAAGGGGAACAAAACGGGATTGACGCACGAGACAACCGCCAGAATGATCCAGGTTTCTTTGATCACTCCGGGAATTGCCAGGCGTCCCGTTTTGAAAACAAATTTATACAAGGTGCAAACCAACACGATCAACAAGGTCAATCCCAGAATGCCCGCGCCTCCGAGCATATCCAGGACAACCGAGTGTCCCGAAATACGATCGGAGTTGTAGGAAAAGAGATTGTGTCCCCAGATCGGGCTGTCCGCAAAGGATTGGAGCTGATTCATATAATGCACCAATCGCTCGCTGTTCGTCTCCGTATTGACCGTTTCTCCGGACAGAAGCTGGGAAACCTGCAGCAAGCGGTCCGAAACGTATTCCTGATTGACGACCTCGCTCGCCCATTCGAACAGATCCCCCAAAAGCGCAAAGCCGTTTATCGCAAGCATCACGATCAGCACTGCAAGAATGATCAGTGCAAGCTTTCTGTGCTTTTGCATCAGAACGACCAGGAATGCAAGCACGGTGCAGATCAGCGCAAGCGTGTATTGGCTTTCGTAGATACACAGAATATTGAGAACCAGGACCGCAATGTTGAGGGCCTTCATAAATCCCTTGCTGTGCCTGATCATCCAGATTGCGATCGGGATGAGCAAAACCAAGGAGTAGATATATTCATATCCGCCGATATTGATCCTCGAATACTTCAGCGTATCGTAGATCGCGGTGCCCGATGCCAGCTCACGGCTCGCCATCGGATACTGATTCAGTCCGATGATCGTGGTGATCGACGTAATTCCGCTAAAGATCATTGCCACCTGCAAGCAGTTTGCAAAAAAGCGCTTTCCGTCAAGCCCCTTCATCTCACCCACCTGCATTGCAATGATCGCAGGCAAAAACGCGATGACGAAATTGAGGATGTAGTTTCCCACAGCGGAGGATCTGTAAACGATCCAATATTCGAGAAATGCGAATGCCAGAATTGCACAGAACGCCACAAAGAGCGGATAGATATTCGAGTTCATCCGAAGCGTGGCGAACAAAACGAGGATCACGGGAATGACCGTAATATACCACGGGCAGTAGTAATCCACGATCGGCAGCAGGCTGATCGCCATACTGAGACAGCAGGCGAATCCAACCAGCATATTTTGGTTAAACCTTAATCTGAGTTTCATTTAACAATCCTTTTCTGTCAGGAATTTATGTACACGTGCCATCATACAAACCGTACGGAGCATTCCAAGCCTTGCAAAGCAAACGAAAAGCCTTTTGTAGCTCGGCAAGCTCCCGATGTACGGGTTTTTCCACCAACGCGGAAAGCGCGATTCAAAGCGGGCGAGCAGCTCGCGTGCTTTTTTTCGATCCTTGGAATACTTGAAGTGATTGAGCAGAACGCCGTACACGACGTTTTTCACGCCGATGAATTCAATCTCCGTTTCGTATCCCGCCACCTGATTTTTGACGATGTGATCAAACGATGCCTCCATCGATGCCACAACCCGCTCGTTTGCGGAAAGCGACAGTGATCCGGGTCTGCAAAGATAATTGTAGATCGGCTTTGTCACAACGCCAAAGCGCTCCGATTTCAGAATCATCAAGGGGATGACCGCCATATCCTCGCCGTTGCGAAGATCGGGTTGTGGCGTCCGCTCCACGATGCTGCGCTTGACCAGGATCGAGCAAAGCGAGTCCACCCCGAGGCGCAATGCGTCTCCTGCGGTCTCCACGCGGCAGGATTCCGAGATCAATTCGATTTTTGCAACGCGACCGTCGGGCAGGATCTTTTGGGAATTGCAAAAGACCATATCCGCGTCATTCTGCCGCGCCGCCTCCACCATCAGCTGCAGGTAATCGGGCTCATACCAATCGTCGCTGTCGCAAAAGGCAACGTATTCCGCATCCGACCGCCCCACACCGCGATTGCGGGAGTGTGCAGGTCCGCTGTTCACCTCATTATCAATGCAAGTAATTTTCAGATCGTGCGTCTCGGCAAAGCGTCTCACGACCGCCGCCGTATCATCGGTCGAGCAATCGTTGACCGCGATCACCTCAAAATCCGAAAAGCTTTGCGCCTCCAGGGCAAGCAGACATTTTTCAATATATTCTCCCGCATTATAGCACGGGATCACAACGGATACAAGCGGCATAGTTATCCCCTTCTGGCAAAGGTGCGGAACACCCAGCCTCTGATGCGATTTGGCAGGAGACGCTGAACGATCCATCTCTTCAGGACGTTTTCCAGGTAGATCGTCCGTCCGATCATTTTGCGCTCCAGCATATACTTTTGCAGGAACAGTTCACTCTTGAAATATTTTTTTCCGCCTCGGCGGCTATACATATCGGCACCCGTCCGAACGTTGACCAGCACGGTTCCGGTATTTCCCATCACCGCGCCCTTCTCCGCCATGCGGATCCAGAGATAGTAATCCTCGTTCCAGAACAGATCGAGATAGCCCCCCGCATTCAGAACGGCGGCCTTTTTATACATCACCGAAACGTGGTTCAGCGGACAACGCTTTTTCATATACGCCTTGATCTCCGCGTCGCTGCACGGGACCTTACGATACGCAACAACGTTCTCCTCCTCACCCACAAATTCCGAAATATCTCCGCCGACAATATCCACCTCGCCGTTCTCGGAGAAATAACGCAATTGCTCCTCAAATCTCGTTGGAAGGGAGACGTCGTCGCTATCCATTCGCGCGATCAGCTCGTAGGTCGCGTGCTCCACCGCCAGGCGAAGCGCGTTTCCAAGCCCTCCGTTTTTCTCCAAACGGATCACGCGGAAAATCGAAAAAAGCGCTTCGTACTTTGCGATCACACCGTTCAGCCCGTCGCCCACGGGGCCGTCCACGACCAAAACGATCTCATCGGGCTTGACGGTTTGCAGCACCGTAATGCTTTCCAACGCGCGGTCAAACTGTGCGGGATCGTCGTTCCTGTAGACCGACATCGCCACCGAAAACTTCAACTCACTCATCTTACACCTTCATCAATTCCTTGGCTTCCTCTTGCTTTTGGGCGTATTCCTCTGCGTTCACCTTGCCCTCGGCAACCAGCCAATCTCCAAAATCTATATCCGACGCCGTGCCCTCTCGCACGGTATCCGATCTCTTCAAAACCTTTCCGACCGTGGAAAAAATGATCCGCAGATCATTCCCAAGCGTGATCCCCGCATCTATGTATTGGAGATCGTACGCAAACTTCTCCTCCCACGTGATGTTGTTTCTGCCGTTGACCTGCGCCAAGCCCGTCAGTCCCGGACGGACGTCGTGTCGGCGGCGCTGCTCCTCGCTCATAAACACCATATCCCGCACAAGCTGCGGTCTCGGCCCGACGATCGACATATCCCCCAGGAGAATATTGATCAGCTCGGGCAGCTCGTCGAGCGAGGTCGAGCGAAGGATCCGCCCGTATCGGTTGAGTCTTTGCTCGTCGGGAAGCAGCTTCCCGTCCCTGTCACGCTTGTTGCTCATCGTGCGAAGCTTGATCAGACGGAAGATCCGCTCCTTGCCGTCCCGCCCCTTTTTGCCGGGGCGAAGCTGCGTGAAGAAGGGATTCCCTCCCATTGCGATCGCTCCGACGACGATCAGGATCAAAAGGATCGGGGATAGCACGGAAAGTGCCAGAAGCGAGAGCAAAATATCAAAAAATCTCTTAAAAAATCTTGCGTACATCAGTCGGTTTCCTTTTCGCCTCACGCAAAGCAAGCACGGATCATTTCAATGATGCGATCCTGCTCCTCTGCGGTCATTTTGTTGTCGCTCGGCAGACAAAGTCCGCGTGCAAAAATATCCGCACCGACGTCGATTCCGCCTCCCGCGATATATGCGTTCGTGCGCGCGCGGCCGTCTCCCTCACGCGTGATAAAGGGATGCATGCGGTACATCGGCTGCATATGCATCGGCTTCCAGATCGGGCGTCCCTCCGCGTTGTATTTTGCCAGCGTCTCGAGGATCTCGGTCGGGCAGGTCTTCCCCGCCTCCTTGACGTAGAGCGCCTCGCTGTCGCTTCGCACCTGTCGGCACATTGCCCCCTCGTTGATGAGCAGGCAGGAGAGCCAGAAGTTCGGCTCCATCTTCTCCGCATCGTAAGGATTCATCGTAACGGGCAGATCCGCAAAGCCTCTTTTGTATCGCTCATAGATCGCCTTTTTCTGCGCAATATGCTCCTCAAGGTGCGGGATCTGTCCGCGCACCACGCCCGCAATGACGTTGCTCATACGGTAGTTGTAGCCCGTCTCCTCGTGCTGGTACCACGGGGCGTCCTCGCGGCTCTGCGTAGACCACTTGCGCGCCTTGTTCGCCGCATCGACATCGTCGGTCAGAAGCATTCCGCCGGACGAGCCGGTGATGATCTTGTTGCCGTTGAAGCTGATGGCATTGTACGTGCCGAACGTTCCCGTCTGTCTGCCGCGATAGGTCGCACCCAGCGACTCCGCCGCATCCTCGATCAGGATCGCTCCGTGACGCTTGCAGATCTCGCAAAGCTCGTCCATTTTTGCGGGCGTTCCGTAAAGGTTGGCAACCACAACGACCTTCGTATCGGGATAGATCTCGAACGCGCGCTCCAGCGCTACGGGATCCATATTCCACGTCTCGTACTCGGTGTCGATAAACACGGGAATTCCCTTTTCATAAAGAACGGGATTGACGGTTGCGGCAAAGGTCATATCGGTGCAGAATACGCGATCCCCCGCCTTCACGCCCGCCAGCTTGACCGCCAGATGGAGCGCCGCGGTTCCGCAGGAAAGCGCCACGGCATACCGACAGCCAACCCGCTCGCAGATCAGGCGCTCGGTCTCGTTGATGTTTTTTCCAACCGTGGACATCCAGTTCGTTTCATACGCCTCGGTCACGTAACGCAATTCATCCCCGTGCATCGTGGGAGACGAAAGCCAGATCTTCTTTTCAAACGGCACAAAATTCATCGTAAAGCCCTCTCGTTCATAATCCAAACGCATTTTCATCGTTCCATCTGCGTTTTGATAGATTTCTACCATTACATTATAACACTTTTAATTTTTTCCGTCAATAGCAAACGCCGCAAAAAGCAAAAAAAGAGGCAGAAAAAGCATTTGTTTTTTGTGCAAAAATACATTTTTTCCAATTTTTTGTCGAATCGATCCATATATTGGAAAAGAAAGCCCCGAGGATAGGCAAAAAAAGGATCGCCGCGCGACAGCGAGGCGATCCTTTTTTTGATCAATATCCGACAAACAGACCAAGCAGCAGAATGCCCGACGTGAGCAGGAGATTGAGAAATTGGAATTTCCAGCTCCAGCGGAACCATTTTCCGTAGCTCGTATCCACAAGTCCCAAACTGATCAGAAGTGCGGGATTGGTGGGATAGAAAACGTTAGAAAAGCCGTCTCCGAAGGCAAACGCAAGCACGCAAAGCTGTGCGGAAATTCCGAAAAGCCCTGCAAGCGGCACGATCAGCGGAATGAGCATGATCGCCTTCGCCGAGCCGGACGGAATGAAGAAATTCATAACCAGAACGATGAGATAAACGAACAGGATGACCGACCACGCGGGCAGATGCCCCGCCAATTTTACCGCCTCGTACAAAAGCGTATCCATGATCTCTGCCTCGGCGAGCGTATACTTGATCGAGGACGCCATCAAGATCATCACGACCGCAGGAAGAATTCCAAGCATTCCCTTGAGAAAGCTTTTGCCGAGCGTTGCCGCGGACATGCCCGAAACGAGGACGGAAATCACGCCCGCGAGCAGGAAGGTGACCGCAACGATGATCATCGTAAGATCCTGCAATGCGGGAATAAAGCCCGAGCAAAGAATGACGACGATGCCGGATCCGAGGATCGATGCAAAGCAGATCAGCGCGCGGTCCATTCGGCGGTCTGCCGCAAAGCCCTCTCCGCGTCGACCGCGCTCCACGGGAACTGCGATCCGCTTTGCGTAAAGGAACAGAAACAGGAACAAAAGACCGTAGATCAGCACGAAAGCCAGCAGGCGCATCCAAGCTCCCGAAAACATCGGCAAGCCTGCGACCTGTTGTGCAACTCCAACCGTGAACGGATTACATACACCTGCTGCAAATCCACAGCCTACTGCAAGCAGGCTCATTCCAATTCCGGTCATCACGTCCCAGCCCAACCGTACGGAAAGCGCAACAACTATGGGAACGAGGGGCACGCACTCCTCAAAGGAGCCGATCATCGCACCCAGCGTCATAAAGAACAGAATGAGGAGCGCCATCATACGGTAGCGCACCGCACCAAAGCGCGCGGTAAGACGATCAAGCATATATTTGATCAGTCCGCATCCCTCCAGCGCAAAGAACACGCCGCCGATGACGAGCAGGAACGCGATCACCGCGATCAGCGAGCCGTTCCCCTCCGCGCCCAGAACGAGGATAGGAGAGAGCAACCACTTCCAAAAGGGAATGCCTCCGTTGGTAAAGTGGTAGCGGCTTGTGGATTCCATCACAAGATTCCCCTCCGCATCCGGCACGCGCGCGTAAATTCCGCTCGGCACCGTCAAGGTCAGAATATAGGTTGCGACCATCAATGCAAAGATCACTGCGATCGCCGTTGTAAAGGAGCGTGCGCCAATGCCCATGCCCTTCTTCTGAGGTTGATTCATAGTCAAGTCTCCGTTTATCAATTCACTCTGTTTTCTCTTTGCTTGGGCAGGCGAACGGTAAAGCTGTTCACGCCTCCCTCGCACGCCACGTCGATCTCCCCCTCGTGCAGGGTGACGATGCGACGGACGATGGCAAGCCCGATCCCGTTGCCCTCGGTAGCGTGGGATTCGTCTGCCTGGTAAAACTTCTGGAAGATCCTCTCGCGCACTTCGACGGGGATCGGCTCTCCCTGATTGCGCACCGTAACCGCGAATTGCGCCCCCGTGGATGCAATTTCGAGCGTGATCCTGCCTCCGACAGGGGAAAATTTGATGGCGTTTTCCACCAGATTGATCCATACCTGACGGAGCAATTCGGCGTTCGCCGTGATCTCATATTCCTCCAGATCGATCTGCCAATCGATCTCCTTTTTCGTCCATTTTCCCTCCAGGAGAAGCACCGCAGAACGCAGCTGCTCCGAGAGATTGAAGGTCGTCAGATCGGTCAGAATGGTCTGGTTTTCCACCTTGGTGAGGTTGAGCACGTTGGTTGCCATATAGGAAAGACGCATCGATTCCTCCTCGATGGATTGCAGATATTGCAATCTCTGCTCCTCGGTCAGATTTCCCCTGCGCAAAAGCTTTGCAAGCCCCGCAATGGATACGATGGGCGTCTTGAACTCGTGCGAGAAATTGTTGATAAAATCTCCGCGCAGCATCTCGGTATTCTCCAATTCCTGCGCCATACGGTTAAAGCTCGTTTCGATCTCGTTGAAGGCGGAATGATTCTCCAACGCGCTTCCAAATTGCAGACGCGCGCGAAAATCGCCCGACGCGAGGCGGTTCATTTTGTTGATCAGCTCGTTGATCGGCTTGAGCGGCAATCGGCTGCTGAAAAAAACGATGATCCAGCCCAGCACCAGACTGATGCCTCCCATCAGTAAAACGATATGGAGCATTCCCAATTCGCTCTCGCTGCTTTGAATGACACCGAAGAAGACCAGCACGTAAACGGCGCCCGCCGCCAACGCGATCGCCGCCAGCAAAATTGCCAGCACGATCAGAGAAAATACGATCGTGAGTGACCAGCGTTGCTTGCGCTCGTGTCGAAAAAGACCTGCTCCGTGCTTCTTGTTTTCGCGTTTTTTCATACCCGTTTAACCGCCTTGTAGCCCAATCCGCGCACGGATTCGATCTCAAACTCCTGCCAACCCTCAAAGCGCTTCCGCAACCGTCCGATGTGAACGGTCACAGTCTCCCAGCCCGTATCACTGTCCGCGCCCCAGATCTCATCCATCAGCTGAATGCGCGTAAAGATCTTTCCGGGGTAGGAAAGCAGCTTGTAGAGCAGCAAAAATTCCTTTTGCGGAAGCTCCTGCAGCTCGCCCCTGCGCGAAACGGTGAGCGAATCGTAATCGAGAACGACCTCTCCGATCTCGATCCTGTGCTCGTTTGCAATTTTTGCACGGCGCAAAAGTGCCTTGATGCGAAAAAGCATTTCCTCATCGTCAATGGGCTTGGTAATATAATCGTCGGTTCCCACCAAAAAGCCCTTGTGCTTGTCCGCAGGGAGCTGCTTGGCAGAGACCATCAGGATGGGCAGATTATTATCCGACTGACGGAGCGTGCGCGTGAATTCATAGCCGTCCATATTCGGCATCATAATGTCAAGCACGGCAAGATCGATATGCGTGCTCTCCAGAAGACCGAGCGCCTGTGCGCCGTCCGCCGCCTCGGTAACGGTGTAGCCCGCTCCCTCCAGCACGCCGCGCAAAAACAACCTCGTATTTCTATCGTCGTCCACTACCAAAATCCGAAACATCCCGCGCCCTCCTTTTTCATCATTCCTCTTATTGTATCACATTTTCCACCTGCGGTCAATAGCATTTTTTCGACAAAGTTTAGTTTCAGTTTAGAATTGTTTCCTATAATATGTACGGTATACTTGTATGAAAGCAAGAGAGGAGACTTTACACAGATGAAGGGACACATTTTATATAACCCGATTGCGGGAAACGGGGCAAAGGAAGAGCAGGTCAAGGCACTCTCCGAGTGGTTTGAGGGCGAATTGAGCTACCGCGAGATCCACGAGATCAGCAGCTACAAGGAATTCTTTGCATCGATCCCCGAGGAGGACACCGTCATCCTTTGCGGCGGCGACGGAACGCTGAACCGCTTTGTCAACGACACCGAGGCGCTCGACGTCAAAAACGAGATCCTCTATTTCGCATCGGGCTCGGGCAACGATTTTCTGCGTGATCTTGAAAAGAAAGCGGAGGACGGCCCATTCTCGATCAAGGATTACATCAAGGATCTGCCGATGGTCGAGGTCAAGGGCAAGCGCTACCGCTTCCTCAACAACGTAGGCTTTGGCATTGACGGCTATTGCTGCGAGGTTGGAGACGCACAGCGTGCCGCCTCCGACAAGCCCGTCAACTACACCGCCATTGCCATCAAGGGTCTGCTCTTCCATTATAAGCCCACTGCGGCAACCGTGACCGTGGACGGCGTGGAATACCGCTACAAGCGCGTCTGGCTCGCGCCCACAATGAAGGGACGCTTTTACGGCGGCGGTATGATGGCGGCACCCGCGCAGGATCGCAAGGATCCCGACGGTAAGCTTTCCGTTATGCTCTTCTACGGCAAGGGCAGGCTTCGCACCCTGATCGCCTTCCCCTCCATCTTC
Organism: Eubacteriales bacterium; assembly: GCA_045632205.1. GTDB lineage: Bacteria > Bacillota > Clostridia > Oscillospirales > CAG-272 > UMGS1865. The sequence goes on along the minus strand of JAZQWH010000125.1, from coordinate 477 downwards.
AAGGGAGAGCATATCAACCACCGCAAGATGGTCAAGATCCACGAGGGACGGGACATCACCGTCACCTTCGACCGTCCCGCACCCGTGCAGATCGACGGAGAGACCATTCTCGACGTCACAAGCTACCGCGCGGTCGCACGCGCAGAGGCGCTCGTAAACGCATAACGTACATAAAAAAACGGAGCATACGGACTGTACTCTAAAGGACAGTTTTTAAATCCAACAGAAAATAGCACCCACCAACGGGAAAAGGACAGAGAATGTTTTTACACTCTCTGTCCTTTTTTCCTGACAAGCACTGCATTTGTGGTCACAAATGCATATAGTGAAATATTTTGCCTTGCAAAATGTGAAATAATGTTCTGTCGAACATTGTGAAATATCTCGCGCCGCCTGCGGCTTCGCTCAATGTGAAATGAAATAAATCCCCTCACGCCCGCAGGCATTTCACTCGCTGAAAGCGAATTTCACGCACAA
>JAZQWH010000124.1:0-26012 GCA_045632205.1 Eubacteriales bacterium | reverse complement strand
CGGAGAGCAATTTTTTCAAGCTTGCGCTTTTCGTTTCCTTCTTTCCGCAGATCGTACAAGGTCCGATCAGCCGATTCAAGGATCTCGGCGCACAGCTGCTGGCACAGAGACGGTTCGATTCGATGTCCTTCCGTCGCGGAGTTTTGCGCGTGGCGTGGGGCTTCTTCAAAAAGATCGTGGTCGCCGATACCGCAATGATCGCGGTCAAGGCTCTTGTTTCAAGCCCCGACCAATATCAGGGAATTTACGTGCTGATGCTCATTCTGCTCTATTCCGTGCAGATCTACGGAGATTTTACGGGCGGAATCGATATTACCATCGGTTACGCCGAGCTGCTTGGCATTCGCATTGCGGAAAACTTCAACCGTCCGTTCTCCTCTAAGAGCGTGGAGGAATATTGGAAGCGTTGGCACATTACGATGGGAACTTGGTTCCAGGATTACGTGTTCTATCCGCTCTCTGTCTGTAAGCCGATGCAAAAGCTTTCTACCTGGTCAAGAGGAAAATCGGTTGCGATCGGTAAGCGCTTGCCCATCCACATCGCCACGCTTGCAACGTGGCTTCTCACGGGCTTGTGGCACGGCGCGGGCTGGAATTTTATCGTTTGGGGTCTGCTCAACGGAATTGTGATTCTCATCTCGCGTGAGATGCTGCCACTGTGGAGAAGATTTTGGAAAAAATATCCCCGCCTTTGCGAATCAAAGGGGTGGAATCTGTGGCGTATGGTGCGCACGTTCCTGCTTATGGGCTTGATCCGAAGCCTCGATTGCTACCGCAACGTGGGAACCACCTTCCGTCTGTGGGGAAGTATGCTCACAAAATGGAATGTGGGCGAGATTTTCACGGGAGGACTGAACTCCTTTGGACTCAAAACCGCGGATTGGTGCGTTTTGGCGGTTGGCGTTGCGATCATTGCAACAGTGAGCCATTTGGGCAGGGAAGTGCCCGTGCGCGAGCGGATCGCCAAGCGTCCCGTGGCGGTCTGTGCCGTTCTCTGCGGATTGATTTTGCTCATCGCCGTTTTCGGTGCATACGGCATCGGTTACGATTCCACGCAGTTTATTTACAATCAGTTCTGATTTTTCAACTTTAGGAAAGTGAGGTGTTGCCGTTGAAGCGGAAGCTGAAAATAATCGTTGCAGTGCTTGCCATCGTGCTTGTAACGGCAATGCTTTTGGGCTTTTTGCAGGCGCTCGTTGTGCCGAAATATATGTCCTCCTCGCTTGAGGGAAATCTTGTTTCGGAGTATTACAAGGAGACAACACCGCACGACGTCCTTTTTGTGGGCGATTGCGAGGTCTATGAGGGCTTCACGCCGCCGACCCTGTGGGAGCAATACGGAATTACCTCCTACGTCCGCGGCAGCGCGCAGCAGCTGACCTGGCATTCATATTATCTCCTGGAGGAGATGCTTGAGCGCGAGACACCGAAGGTCGTTGTGTTCAACGTGCTGGCTCTCAAGTACGGAAAGCCGCAAAATGAGGCGTATAACCGTATGACGCTTGACGGGATGGAATGGTCGAAAGCCAAGCTTGAGGCGATCCGCGCGTCGATGACTCCCGATGAGACGTTTCTATCTTACGTATTCCCGCTCTTGCGCTTCCATAGCCGCTGGAGTGAGATCGGTGCGGAGGATTTCCGTTATCTTTTGCACCGAGACACCGTTTCGCATAACGGATATCTGATGCAGACCGACGTCCTGCCTATGACCGAGGTGGTTCCTCCGCTTCCCAACACGCAATATACCTTGCCGTCGACCTCGATGGAATACCTTGACGCGATGCGCACGCTTTGCGAAGGGCGCGGTGTGGAGCTGGTGTTGATCAAGGCTCCCACCAATAGCTGGCGGTATTATTGGTATGAGGAATGGAACGAGCAGATCGTTGCGTATGCCGCACAAAACGGCTTGGATTACTACGATTTCACGCAAAATTGCGAGGAGATCGGCATTGATTGGACAACCGACACCTATGATGCGGGTGCGCATCTCAACGTCTACGGCGCAGAAAAGCTGACCTCCTATTTCGGAAAGATCCTGTCCGAAAAATACGGGGTAGAGGACCGTCGGACAGATGCGGAGCTTTCCTCCGTTTGGGAGGCAAAGGTGGCGGCATATTACGCGGAAAAGAACCGAAAGGAAGGGTAACTTATGAAAAAAATAATGATTGCGCTGCTGGCGCTTGCAATGCTCCTTTGCGCTGCTTCCTGTACGGAGGCGGGCGGAGCGTATGCCTTTACATACAACGGAGTCAGACTTGTGATCGACGAAAAAGCAGACGAAAAGCTCGCCGCGATCGGTGCGCCTGTTTCCACCTACGAAACCGGAACCTGCGGACGCGGAGACCGTGACCGTATGTACGTTTACGCGGATTTTCGTGTAACGACGGCAGAGATCGATGGAGTGCAGTATTTTGAGGCGATCGAGCTGCTTTCCGATCAGGCTTCCACCGAGGAGGGTGTCACCATCGGATCCTCCAAGCAGGCTGTTTTGGATGCTTACGGCGATCCGACTAAATCGGAGGGAGATACGCTTCAATATTCGTCCGGATCGGTGGATCTCTATTTCTATCTTGCAGGAAATCAGACGGTCAAATCAATTCTGTACAAATTTGCAAAATAAACAAAAATCCCAATGGAGAGGCGAAATAAAGGGCTTTTTCATTGGGGTTTTTTTGTTCTGTTTGTGCAATCTGTCCAAAAAAGAAATGCCAATACTTATTATTTATCCAATTGACTTTTTTTATATTATATGATATAATGTATCTAACCTAACTGTAACTTTGGAAGGAAGGGTAAAAGAGAATGAAAAACAGAGTCAGAGTACTATCTTTGATCATGACCTTGGCGGTCCTCTTGTCCTCTCTGGTTATCGTTGTTCCTGCAACCGAGGCTGAGCCTATTGCGTTGAAGGACCTCGTCACCGAGACCGACGGAAAGCCTTGGATCGACTTCGCATCCGACGAGGGCTTTGCGGGCGGAAAGGGAACCGAGGAGGATCCCTACCGGATCGCAACGGCAGCACAGCTTGCACTGCTTGCGTACTACCTCTACGAGGTGCCCGATTCGACTAAGCTTCAAAACGAGGACTACTCCAGATTTAACAAGAAGTTCTACGTTCTGACGGCAGATATTGATCTTGCAGGTCACGAGTGGGTCTCCATCTCCAACCGTAGCGGCACGTCCCCCGATATGCGCTTTGCGGGTCACTTCGACGGTCAGGGACATACCATCAAGAATCTGACTGTTACCGAAAAGACGTGTGAATGGTCGACGGGAACGCCCGGTATCACCACCGGTCACCAGCAGATTGGTCTGTTCGGCTATCTTGGCGGTTCCGCAGTTCTTGAGAACTTCACCATCACGGGAAGCATCACGATTCCCAAACACGAACACAAGTCCTCCAACGTAGGTCTTGTCGCTGCAGAGGTTTCGGGCTTCTCTACGATCAAGAACGTTCAGGCATACGGAATCATCGACGTTGTTTCGGCTAAGACCGAGCTGCCTGTCGGCGGTATCGTCGGTAAGGCGAACAACGCAATCATTGAGAACTGCACGATGAACGGAAGCGTTACCGTTACGGGTGCTGCCTCGGGTATCATCCCTTATGCGGGCGGTATTGCAGGCTCGATGCTGGGTGGCTTGAAGGAAATCAACTGCATCAACAATGCGGATATCAACCTTTACGCAACTACCTCGAACAGCGTTGCGGGCGGTATGGTTGCGAATGCAGGTAAGATCGGTACTGCTCCGGACTACGATCAGTACGGCGGTCACTTCATTAACTGCGTAAACAACGGTAACATCACCGTTAACGGTACCCCAAACAACCAGCGTATCGGTGGAATCATCGGTAACGTCGGACGAGGCGGCGGTAACCACATGGTTGACATCAACGTAATCGGTTGTGTCAATACGGGAACGATCGCGCTTGGCTCCGGTGTAAAGAAGGGCAGTGCAAGCTCGCTTTGCCCGATCGTTGGTTATATGGAAAACCAGTCCATCAACAGTCAGACTGTCTCCTGTAAGATCACCATCAAGGATTGCTACGTTTACTACGCGCCCGATCAGCTCGTTCAGCCTCACTACTATGCATCCTCCAGCGTTGATCTCAACGGTGCGAAATTCTCGGGTTATGCGATTGAGGAAGGCTCCGATGTCAACTTTGCAGTAGACGTAACCCCGAAGATCAAGACCGCTGTGATCCGTGTCAGCAAGGATGCGGTAAACGCTCTTCTTGCCAACGGTTACGCACTCGACATTGTTTACGGTGCATACAAGCTGACGGCGGATGCCGACTATCTCGCAACCAACGCAAGAGAAGAGGCAAATGCTTACGCAATCACCGTTCCCGTACAGGCAGGTGCGGACGTTTCCGCAAAGCTTGTCAAGACCTTCTTTGAGGGAACTGATCTGGAAAGCACCCAAGAGATCGTAGCAAGAAAAGCAACCTGGAGCGATTTCTATACCGAGGAATATCACGCAAGCGTTTCGATCGATCCTGCGGTTGCGGCTCCCGGTACCGAGGCAAACCCCTACTTCATCTATACTCCCGGTCAGCTTGCATTGATCTCCAAGCAGGTCGCAAGCTTCAAGCCGATGAACAAGGTGTTCTTCATTCTTGCAAGCGATATTGACCTTTCCGCGCACGAGTGGCAGCCGATCGGACTGACTCAGCCTAATGCGGACAATAAGAACTATGCGGCCATCGCAACCATCAGTGGCTACGGACATACGATCAAGAACGTTCGCCTTACGCAGGATTATTACAATTATTCTCAATCCTTCATCGGTTACTCCTCGGGCTGGAACCTCAAGGATATCGTCTTTGACGGCATTCAGATCAGAGCATCCGAGAACTATCCTACCGCAGGTACGATCAAGGCCGTCACCGGCTTGATCGGTGCAATGTACGGCGGTGCGATCGAGAACGTCCACGTCAAGAATCTTGATATGGATTGTGAGATCACAGACTCTACCTACACCGATATCTACTTTGCAGGTATGGTTGGTTACTTTAACAGTAACGCGAAGATCTCCGATTCTTCTGTTTCGGGTAAGATCAGTATTAAGGCAGACGAGGTGGTTGATCCTAAGACAGGTGATCCCTCCGCAGTTCAGATCAAGGTCGGCGGATTCGTTTCCAGAAGCCGTGCGGGCACGATCGATAATTCGCTTTCCGACGTTAAGATCACCGTTGACGTTGATTTTGCAGGAATGAACAACACCAGCGTTGGTGCAGGCGGATTTGTCGGAATGCAACAGGCAGACGCACTTTCCGACGTTGTGACCATTCGCGATTCTATGAACAAGAGTGACGTAACTGTCAATTACGCAAACGGCGGTTACCGCGTCGGCGCATCGGGCTTCATCGGCACGATGACTGCGGCAAAGGGCGCTGTTACGGTTGCTGATTCCATCAACGTTGGTAAGCTCTCGCTCAATCACCTTGAGGGAGATGTTGCACCCAAGGCGTACACCGGATCCGCAATCAGCTATTTTGAGGCTTCCGGAAACTCTACCTTGAGTGTTAAGAACTTTGTAACGATGACGAGCGATAAGATCGTTGCGGCAATGAGCGACGGATCTAACTATAACGAAAGCAGAAACAAGCTTGTTTACGGTGATCTGAAGGCGGTTGTCAATCAGGGCGCAGGTCTCAACCTCAAGGAAAACGGAATGGTATTCAGCGCTACCTTCGATCAGGCGGCATACGATAAGCTTGTTGGTATGGGCTATACCATCGACCTCGGTCTTATCATTGCTCCTACGGAAGAGCTTGTCAAGGTGAACGGCGACGCATCGCTTCTCGCATGTGGCGAGGTTCGCATCTCTTGCGGCAGTGACCTTAAGGGCGGCTATCTTGCAGGTGCGATCAACGGACTCTCCAATGAGCTGGTCAAGACCGATCTTTCCGCGATCGTTTCCATCACGATCAGCAAGGGCGTGAATTCCCACACCGTTTACGGCGAGTTTGACGAGGATAGCGCACGCAACGTCTATGAGCTTGCAGAAGCAGTGCTTGCAGACCGTAGCGAGGGCTACAATGAGGCAGAGGGATACATTCATCTTACCGATGAGGGTGACTTCAGCCCCTATGCACTTGACGTTCTTGCGGACATTAAGAGCAGATATTTTTCTGTAAATTGATTCACAATTAAAAGAGTGCGGCAAATTGCCGCACTCTTCTTTTTTATTAAAAACATCCCTTCGGAAAGAGCACCGAAGGGATGTTTTTTTGTGTTTATTGATTGCAAAGCAGGCTTGCGATTCGCTCGGAAAGATAACGCTTCGTGGGTGGGTGAATATCGTTGGTCTCACAAACGTCACGGCAAACAACTGCTTTGACGTTTGCGACTTCATCTTGGATTTCAAGCTGTGCTTTTTGCACGTTTCTCCATTCAACAGGCTTTTTCTGGAGATAGGAGTCATAATCCGCAAGTTGGACGACGATGAAGGGAAGCTCCTCGTTTTTAAAATCATTTCGCCAGATGCGGATCAATTCTGCAAGCATCTGCTTGTATACAATGCTTTCCGCAATCGACGTGTTGGATTCGCCTTGATACCAAATCACGTTTGAGAGAGAATAGGGGAACCAAGGCTTTAGCATTGTCGTATAGAGTTGACCAAATCCGTTCCAAAGCGGATACTTGAAGTGAGAATCGTTTAGCTCTTCTTGGGTAAAGGTCAGACCGATGCGCTCATACGCTCCCTCGGGAACCCAGCTTTGAATGACCGATGCCCCCTGCGAAGCGGAAAGCAGACCGATGGCACATCCCAAGCGTTTTGCAAGAAGAAGTCCCGTTTCGTAGCCGATTGCAGAGGTGTTTGCAATGACGTCATCGGTATCGCAATGCTTCCAACCGTGCATAGGACGGAAATGTCCCTTCTGATCAACGCGCTCGGCGTGGAAGACGCGGAGCATCGGGCAAGGCTCGCTCAATTCGGGATAATCCTTCGATTCCTTCATACGGAATTCGATGTTCGACTGTCCCGAAAGCAGTAACACCTCACCGATCCAAAGATCGTGCAAGACGGTTGCGTTTCCATCAAGCGTGATCGTCATTTCATAAGGTCCGCCGTAGGGAAGCGGCTCGAATTCCACACACCAATCCTCTCCCGTTGCATCCATCTCGCGGATCGAACCGAGAAATTCAACGGAAATGTGTCCGCTTCCTTCACCAAAAATGCGAATGGGAAGATTTGCGGCAAACACCGCGCCGTCTGAAAAAATCGGACTGATTGTTGCCATTTGTGTCTCCTTATACCAATATAAATAAAATGAAGAGATTTTTCGGATTTATTCCTCGCTTACGCGGCGGATGATCTTTTCATAGGTCAAGCCGTAGCTTGCCGCAATGTCGTGCGCGTAGCTCTTTCCGTCGGGCTTTGCTCGCATAATGCGGAAGGAACGGCGTCCCTCTTCCTCCATGCCCGCGACAAGGGTGTCGATCGCAACACCGCCGTTTTCAAGCGCGCGACGGTTGATGTTGTCGATCTCTGCGGCAAGCTCGTGCAGGTGCGTTGAGAAGAGGCATCGACATCCAACGTGCGCAAGGCCGCCAAGCACCTCTGCGGCAATATAGGATGCCTCAAAGCTACCCGTAGAGGAGAGCGATTCGTCAAGCAGAACGAGGCTGTGCGCGGTTACGCAATCGAAAATCTCACCAAGACGTGCGCATTCCTCACCGAGACGTCCCTTGTCAATGGTGTCCTCAGCACCCGTTGGGAAGTGTGTGTAGATCGCATCGGCCGGAGAGATGCGAGCCTCTACTGCGGGAACGTACATTCCAAGCTGCATCATAGCCTGAGAGAGACCGAGCGCGCAGGTGATGACCGATTTACCGCCGCGGTTCGGGCCGGTGAGGACGTAAATGGTTGCCTGCTCGTCGAAGTGAAGATCGTTCGGAATAACGTCATAGTCGATCTTGAGCGCTACACAAGGATTGTAAAGCGCGGTTGCGGAGAACGCTTTTTCCGCCATCGGACGAATGTCGGGGATAGCGAGTGGGCATCCCTTGTCCTGTAAGCGCTTGAGCATTTTGGTTCCTTGCACCAGGAATTCAAATTCGGGCATCAGATTAAGCAGAAATTCGGTGTTTTCCAGCACGTAGGTCTGCACGATTTTTCTCCAGGAGCGAAGAGACGCACGGTAGACGTCGTTGATCGCTGTGTGAAATGCCATCGAAAGTGCCATTTTTTCGTTCTCATTGTTCTTTTTGCCAAAGGGAACAAGGCTTGCAATGCAGGTGAAGGCATCGTTTTTGAAGTTGAGACGCAGAATTTTGTCAAGTACGTCGCCCGATTTGAACTGATCGGAGTTGACCGAAAGAACACCTGCGGAGGTGGGCTTGAGCTGAGCGTCAAGGTTGACACCGATGGTCACGCTTCGGATCTCGCGCACGCGCTGTGTCAGCTCGGCGAGCTTTTGATTCAGCTCAATGTAATATTCGCTTTCCGCAAGCTTGGAGATAAGATCGGTCAGTGCGGTAAACGCAGGGCTCTTTAATTGCTCCTTGACCGAGGAAAGTCCGCGATGAAGCACCTCGATGCTCGAAACGTAAAGCTCAATTTCGGTAATGCTTGAAAGATAATCGTCGCTCTCGCCGTGATCTGCTTCCAATCTGCGAAGCTCGGTGATATCGTTGAGAATGGGGACAAGGCGGTTGAGCATATCCGAGAGGCTCTCGCATCGGAGCATATCGTCAAAGGTTGCCATTCGGTAGCGCATAACGGCGGGATCGGTGGTAAAGAAATCCGAAAGCTCGCCCGACTTGAGATCGAGGATCTCAAGCAGTCCCAGCTCCTGGAGCGTGAACATATCAATATCGGGAGTGGCGGCTCCGCGCTCGTGTTCTTTTTTCGACTTTTCGTCGGGGTAGATCAGACTAAAATCATGAAAATCCATAATAGCCTTCTTTCACAAATCATATTTATCCTATTATACCATAAAAAAATCAACTCGTCTATACCGTGTGAAAAAAATTTGCAATTTCTTATTTTTTTTGCTTTTCTTCTTGACCGAGGAGAAAGTTTATGGTACAATAAAAGGAGAAATTACGGGAGGAGGGCGTGCAGATGAATTACGATCGATTTTCGGTTGATTTTGCTACCAATCTGAGGCAGTATGACTGTGTCGATCGGAGTGCAACCAATCTCACCGAGCTTTGGTGGGATTCTGAAAAGGAGCGGCTTTTTCGGCTTTGGTGTGCTTTAGAGAATCGGTCGTTCTCTAAATCCTCCGATTACGAGCGTCACCGCGCGCTTTGCGCAATGATGACGCAGCTGACGGGACATCCCGTAAAACGTCATTGCCGTGATTTTTTGCAAGCGCATTTTTCAATCTCGCTTCCCATAAACGAGGCGAATTGTGATGAGATCTGGCGTATGACCGCCGATGCGTTGATGCGGGAGCCGCGCTCGGTTCGCGATCTGCTTGATGACAACGTGCGATTGCTCCAAAGAACGGATGCACCGTCCAATGGCATCGTTCCGATCCTTGACGCAAGCCTTCTTCTTGAGTTGAATGCCCCCGATTGTAAAGCCTGGCAGGCAAAAGGGCATGAGATACTTGATGATTATGCCGCGTGCGGATGTGATACCGTTTATCTCTCGCTCGGAGATCGTTATTCCTTCGTCAAGCCAAATCCTTACAGCATCACACAGGTGCTCAAGACCTGCGGACGTTCGGATGAGGAGAACGACCTGATGCGCTCGCAGACCCTCCGCTTTTTGTGTGCGGAATGTAAGGCGCGCGGTTGGCGGATCATTCTTGCTGCGGAAGAGGCGTGTGAGCTTGGACTTCTGTTATCCTATGTGCAGGATGAGGTCGGACTTCCCACGGTCTACGTGCGTGCGAAGCGTATGCGCGCGGATATGCTTCTGTTTTCGGCAATGGCTATGAGCGTGTTCCCGTTGCTATGCCTGGCAGATTATCCCTCGGATGGGGAATTGGAGGGGGCGATTGAGCATTATGCTGCCCGCTATCCCATCGATATGCTGTCGGTTGCTTGTGGCGGAGATCCAAAAAATCGCGCGTCCGACCGTGCGAGATTCAATGAGATACTGAATAAATGGAGAGAAAAATATGATTGAATTGATCGTTGCCGATTTTGACGGAACGCTGATGCCCTTTGGGCAGACAGAGGTCTCGGCTGAAATAAAGGGATTGATTGAGCGCGCGCTGGAGAAGGGGATAACCTTTGTTGTCTCGTCCGGGCGTACTTATGCAGAGCTTGCGCGGTATTTGCCCGAATTTGTCGACCGCATCTGGTACGTCTGCTGCGACGGAGCGTATTACGTCAAAGAGGGACGGACTTATTACGAGAAGCAAATTGCGATCGCGGACATCGATCAGATCTTCCGCGCGAACGCAGAAGCATCCTTTGTCTTCCACGGTGCATTCGAAAATTACGCGATCGGAATGCTTCCCGAGGAGGGAAAACGCTTTGGCGGAAAAGCGCTGACCCGCGCGGAGGCGAGACTCCCCAAGGAGAAGATCTACAAGATTACCGCATACGGTGCGAGAGCGGCGTTGACTCCTTACAGCGGTCTCCGTATGCATTGGGACGGCGGCCCGAATGAGTCCTCGCAATACGTTAACCGCTTTGCCGATAAGGGCGCGGCGCTTTCCGATTTGCAGATCCGCCTCTTCAAGAGTAAGTTTGAAACGGCTTGCATCGGTGATAGCGGAAACGACGTTGCGATGATGCATAACGCAAAATATTCCTATTGTGTCGGCACGCGCTCCGAGGCGCTGGTCAAGGCCTGCACACACCATGTTTCCACTGCCCGAGAGGCGCTTGAGGAGCTGATGGGATGAATTGAATCCGAGATGAATTCGATGAAAAATCGGAGCGTCTCGGATTCTTTTTTTATCGGGTTTCATATGTGAAACTCAATGAAATTTCTCAGAAATGTCTCCTTGAGAGAGGGTGGGCGAAGCGCTCCCACATAAACCCACAAAAAATACGTTTTTTTGCCCAAAACACCCCGTGTTGTTCTGTGAAAGTCACACAAAACTACAACATAAAACCAAAAAAATCAAAACAAAACCAAAAATATTTTCGTTTCCTATTGACAAATCGGGTAAGATACTGTATAATTTATGGTAGAGTCGTATATCTACGACAATCAGAAGAAGGATGTGATAGCTTTGTCGAACTACAATAGCGCAAAATGTGCAAAAAGTCCGAGAATTGAAAGATTGAAGGAAGAGCTTTTCCGCCGTATGCCGCAGATCGAAGCGGACCGTGCAGTGCTTCTCACCGAGAGCTATAAGCAGACCGAGGGCGAGCCGATCGTCACGCGTCGCGCCAAGGCGTTCAAGCACATTATGGAATACCTTCCCATCGTTATCCGCCCCGACGAGCTTGTCGTCGGCTCCGCAACGGTTGCTCCTCGCTCCTGCCAGGTGTTCCCCGAGTTTTCCTTTGAGTGGCTTGAGGCAGAGTTTGATACGGTAGAGAAGAGAAGCGCGGACCCGTTCTACATCTCCGAGGAGACCAAGCGTGCGCTTCACGATGCGTACAGCTATTGGAAGGGAAAGACCACGAGTGAGCTTGCAACCTCGCTGATGGCACCCGAGACCAAGCTTGCAATGGATCATAACGTCTTCACCCCCGGTAACTATTTCTACAACGGCGTCGGTCACGTCACCGTTCAGTACGATAAGGTTCTCGCAATCGGTTACCGCGGCATCATCGAAGAGGTGCTGGCAGAGAAGGCGACTATGGATTTCGGTGATGCAGATTACTGCTCCAAGACCGCACTTCTCGACGGTATTATTATGAGCTGTGAGGCTGTTATTACATACGCAAAGAGATATGCCGCTCTTGCAAGAGAGATGGCTCGTGCAGAGCAGAATTCCACGCGCCGTGCAGAGCTGTTGGCAATTGCCGAGAACTGCGATCGCGTTCCCGAGTTCGGTGCGCGCACCTTCTGGGAGGCTTGCCAGAGCTTCTGGTTTGTTCAGATGATCCTGCAGATCGAATCGAGCGGACACTCCATCTCGCCCGGACGCTTTGACCAATATATGTATCCTTATTATAAAGCAGACCTGGATCGCGGTGCGATCACGCGCAATTTCGCACAGGAGCTGATGGATTGTATCTGGGTCAAATTCAACGATCTCAATAAGTGCCGTGACGCTGCATCCGCAGAGGGCTTTGCGGGCTACTCGCTCTTCCAGAACCTCATCGCGGGCGGTCAGAACATCCACGGACAGGATGCAACCAACGATCTCTCCTTTATGTGCATCGATGCAACCATGCACGTTCTGCTTCCCGCGCCCTCCTTCTCGGTGCGCGTGTGGAACCGTACGCCGCATGAGTTCCTTATCCGCGCGGCAGAGCTTACCCGTACGGGTGTCGGTCTTCCCGCGTACTACAATGACGAGGTCATCATCCCGTCTCTGATGTCGATGGGACTGACGATCGAGGATGCAAGAGATTACAATATCATCGGATGCGTCGAGCCGCAGAAGTCGGGTAAGACCTGGGGCTGGCACGATGCAGCGTTCTTCAATATGCTCAAGCCTATGGAGGCTGTCTTTGAGAACGGTAAATTGGATGGCGTGCAGGTCGGACCTAAGACCGGTGATGTTGCAAGCTTTAAAACCTTTGAGGAATTCTTCAATGCCTACAAGGCACAGATGAATTATATGATTTCTTTGCTGGTCAATGCGGATAACGCAATTGACGAGGCACACGCGATCCGTTGTCCGTTGCCTTATCTCTCCTCTATGGTTGAGGATTGTATCCACAGCGGTAAAACTCCCGAGCAGGGCGGTGCGGTTTATAACTTCACGGGCCCGCAGGGATTTGGAATTGCGAACGTCGCGGATGCGCTCTTCGCGATCCGTACGTTGGTCTTCGAGCAGAAGAAATTCACGCTCGCAGAGCTTCGTGACGCGCTCAATCATAACTTCGGTAAGGTGAGCGACTCCCGTGCGCTCAATATGACCGAGCAGATCGCGCTTCAGCTCTCCAAAAACGGTGTTAAGATCAATGAGAGTATTATTTCCGAGATCTACAATACCGTTAAAAATAAGGAAGCGGATCCCAAGTATGCCGAGATCCACAGAATGATTACCGAGGTAGACAAGTTCGGAAATGACCTTGACGAGGTTGACGCGCTTGCGAGAGAAGCGGCTTATACCTACACCAAGCCTCTGCTCAATTACAAGAATCCTCGCGGCGGACGCTTCCAGGCGGGACTTTATCCCGTTTCCGCAAACGTTCCGCTCGGCGCACAGACGGGAGCAACTCCCGACGGTCGCTATGCGGGTACCCCCGTTGCAGACGGCGTTTCTCCGAGCGCGGGCAAGGACGTTCACGGTCCTACCTCCGCGGCGAACTCGGTATCTCGCCTCGACCACGGTATTGCGTCCAACGGTACGCTCTTCAATATGAAATTCCATCCCAGCGCACTTGCGGGTGAGACGGGACTTGAAAACTTTGTGGCGCTTGTTCAGACTTATTTTGAAATGAAGGGTAGCCATATGCAGTTCAACGTTGTCAGCCGCGAGACTCTGCGCGATGCGCAAAAGAATCCTGATCAGTACCGCAGCCTTGTGGTACGTGTTGCGGGCTACAGCGCACTCTTTACCACGCTTTCCAAGTCGCTCCAGGACGATATTATCAACCGTACCGAGCAAAGCTCGTTCTGAACGTAGCGGAAGGGGAAGGCAAAAAATTCAAAGGAAAGGTGTTTTATGGATAATCGTTCGGTCGTCGGAAGAATTTTCGACATTCAGAAGTTCTGTACGCACGATGGCGAGGGCATTCGTACAGTTGTCTTTCTAAAGGGCTGTATCCTGCGTTGCCGTTGGTGCTGCAATCCCGAATCGCAGAGCTTCGAGATCCAGGAAATGAAAACGGCAAACGGCAGACGGATCGTAGGCTATGACACCACGGTGGATAACGTCATCCGCCAGGTGCTTCAGGATATGCCTTACTATCGCAGAAGCCACGGCGGTCTTACGCTTTCGGGCGGAGAGGCGCTTTGTCAGACCGAGTTCGTCCACGCACTCCTCACGGTTGCCAAGGAAAACGGCATTGACACCGCGGTGGAAACGACGGCTTGTCTACCTTATTATATGATAGAGCCGCATTTGCCGCTGCTCAATACGATCCTGCTTGACATCAAGCATATTAACTCACTCAAGCACGAACAGTTTACCACGATGAGAAACGAGCTGATCCTCTCCAACGCACGCCGTATGGCAGAGGACGGAGCGCACATCATCGTGCGCGTGCCCACCATCCCCACCTTCAACGATACGGAGGAGGAGATCCGTGAGATTGCACGCTTTGCAAAATCCCTGCCGGGGGTCGAGGAGATCCATCTGCTTCCGTATCACAGATTGGGATACGATAAGTATATGGGACTTGACCGCGAGTACGGTATGGGGGATTTGACCACTCCTTCTGCGGAAAAGATGGAGCGGCTCAGACAGGTTGCCGAAAACGAGGGCTTGCGCGCTCTTCTCGGCGGCTGATTCGGAGGTGATACATTGAACTACGATAATTTTGAGACCAAGCAACGCATCATTCAGGAGTCGGTTCCGGGTAAACAGATCACGCTGGCACACATCATTGCCAATCCCGATCCCATCCTTTACCGCAAGCTCGGTCTGGATCCTACCATTGATTACACAGGCAAATCCGCCATCGGCATTATGACCATGTGCCCGAGTGAGTA
Organism: Eubacteriales bacterium; assembly: GCA_045632205.1. GTDB lineage: Bacteria > Bacillota > Clostridia > Oscillospirales > CAG-272 > UMGS1865. Next base: position 11,312 of record JAZQWH010000124.1, on the reverse strand, counting down.
CGCAATCATCGCGGCTGATATTTCGCTCAAGGCATCGGGGGCTGAGGTTGGCTTTGTTGACCGCTTTTCGGGCACGCTGATCGCGGTCGGAACGGTCTCTCAGGTCGAGGAGGCTTTGCTTGCAGCAACCGATTACGCACAGAAGAAGCTCGGCTTCACTGTTTGCGAGATCACAAAGACCTGATTATGAAAAAGCTGATCCTGATGGGGAAGAGCGAGGGAGGAAAGACCTCTCTCATCGAGGCGCTTCGCGGTGAGCAGATCGTTTACAAGAAAACGCAATATATTGATTATGCCGCCGATCTGATCGATACGCCCGGTGAATATTCCGAGGGAAAGGATCTTGGCGGTGCGCTTGCGGTCTATTCCTACGAGGCAGATATCGTGGGGCTGGTCATTGCGGCGACCGACGATTACTGCATCTTTCCGCCTGCATGTGCACCGGTTGCAAACCGACCTGTTATCGGCATTGTAACCAAGTGTGACAGCGACGGCGCACGTCCCGATCTTGCCGAGATGCGCTTGCGGGAATGCGGGTGTGATCCCATCTTTTTCACCTCGGCCAGAACAGGGCAGGGGGTTGAGGAGTTGCTCGCTTATCTCCGATAAAAACGGACACAAAAGAAGAAAAAAGCAGATAAAATCTACAAAAAACAACATTATCCCAAAAAAACTCGCATAAAAACCACAAAAAATCCAAAAAAACTATTGACAAACCAACAAAAAAGTGGTATGATGGTATTGTACCAATAGGGTTTGTCCTCAAATCCGTGTAATTAAATTAAAAAAATAAATAATTTTTTAATCGTAAGGAGAACAAAACAATGACAGAGTATGAAATCAAACAACAGATCTGTGACATCGGTAAGAGAATTTACGACAAGGGAATGGTTGCATCCAACGATGGTAACATCTCCGTAAAGCTCAACGACAACGAGTTCCTTTGCACTCCTACGGGCGTATCCAAGGGCTTCATGACCCCCGAGTACATCTGTAAGGTTGACGCAAACGGAAAGGTCATTCAGGCAAACGCAGGCTTCAAGCCCTCCTCTGAGATCAAGATGCACATGAGAGTCTACAAGGAGAGACCCGACGTTAAGAGCGTCGTTCACGCACATCCTCTGTACGCAACCAGCTTTGCAATCGCAGGCATTCCGCTGACCGATCCCATCATGCCTGAGGCAGTTATCGCTCTCGGATGTGTTCCGATCGCTGAGTACGGTACCCCCTCCACCGAGGAGATCCCGGATGCAGTTTCCGAGCACCTTCAGTACTACGATGCAGTTCTTCTTGCAAACCACGGTGCACTTTCTTTCTCCGACTCTCTCCTGAGCGCATACCACAAGATGGAGTCCGTTGAGTTCTACGCACAGCTTATGTATCAGTCCAAGATGCTCGGCGGCCCCAAGAAGCTCACCGATGCACAGGTTGAGAGACTGTACGAGATCAGACGTCAGTTCGGTATGACCGGTAAGCACCCCGCAGATCTTTGCCCCAACGTTCGCGCAGGCAAGCCCAGCTGCCACACCTGCTCCGGTAAGTGCGGCGGTCACGGCGACGCAAGTGATGATAACGCACTCATCGCAGAGATCACCAAGAAGGTTCTTTCCGCACTCGGCAAATAATTTCTGCGCGTATGAGTACCGATATTGAAAAGCTGGTGCGCGCCGCGGTTGACGAGATCGTTGCTCGGGACGCGGTGAACGCCATGGCCAAGATACGGGAAAAGAAGCGGATCGATTTCATCTCCCTCGAGGATGCCAAGTTTTTGGCGGGCGAGGTAGAGAAGAAGGCAAAGGAGATGGGTGTCAACGCGGTTGTCGCAATCGCGGATGAGGGCGGAAATCTCAAGCTTTGCGAGTGTATGGATAACTCCTACATCGCAAGTCGGGATATCGCAATTAACAAGGCGTACACCGTAGTGTCGCTCAAGATGTCGACGCGTAAGCTTGCGGCATTGGCGGCACCGGGACAGTCGCTTTACGGCATCCAATTTACCAACGGAGGCAAGATCGTGATCTTCGGCGGCGGCGATTGTCTGGAGGCGCACGGAAAAATTCTGGGCGGACTCGGCGTCAGCGGCGGCAGCGAAGAGCAGGATACCGCGCTTTCTGCGTACGGTAAAAAGATTTTCTCCGAGTATTTCCTTTGACGTTCGGTCATAAGCAAACTTTAGAAAGGAATCAAGGCGATCATGACAGATCAGGCTAAAATTGAAGCAATCGTCAAAGAGGTCCTTGCAGGAATGAAGGGTAACCACACCTGCACCTGCGGCAAGTCCGCAACCAAGGCTGCGGGCGGAGCGATCCCCAAGACCTCTCGCGTTGCAATGCTCACTCAGAAGGAGCATTTTGAAATTCAGGAATATCCCATCCCCGAGCTCGGAGATGACGATATCCTCGTAAAGGTAGAGGGATGCGGCGTCTGCGGTACCGACGCACACGAGTTCAAGCGCGATCCCTTCGGTCTCATTCCGGTTGTTCTCGGTCACGAGGGAACGGGTGAGGTTGTTAAGATCGGTAAAAACGTTACCAAGGACAGTGCAGGTAAGCCCCTCGGCGTTGGCGACAAGGTCGTCACCTGTATGATCTTTAAGGATAACCCCGACATCACCATGTTCGACCTCAACAAGCAGAACGTGGGCGGTGCGGACGTATACGGACTCCTTCCCGATGATGATACCCACCTCAACGGTTGGTATGCAGATTACATCGTCGTTCGCAAGGGCTCTACCGTATTCAACGTATCTAACCTCGATCTCGATTCGAGAATCCTCATCGAGCCCGCAGCGGTTCTCATTCACGCGGTTGAGCGTGCAAAGACCACCGATATCCTGCGCTTCAACTCTCGCGTTGTTGTTCAGGGATGCGGCCCGATCGGACTCCTCTGCATCGCAATCCTCAAGACCATGGGTATTCTCAATATCACGGCTGTGGATGGCAACGAGCAGAGACTTGAGTTTGCGAAGAAGATGGGCGCAACCGCAACCGTCAACTTCATGAACCACAAGGGCATCGAGGCTCTTGCAGGCGCTGTCAAGGATTCCTTCGGCGGCTACCTTGCAGACTTTGCGTTCCAGTGCACGGGCTCTCCCATCGCACACGCAAACATTTATAAGTTCATCCGCAACGGCGGAGGACTTTGCGAGCTCGGTTTCTTCATCAACGGTGGAGATGCAACCATCAACCCGCACTTCGACCTTTGCTCGAAGGAGATCACGCTCGTCGGTTCTTGGGTTTACACTCTGCGCGATTACGCGACCACGTTCGACTTCCTCGCTCGTGCGAAGGAGATCGGACTCCCGCTTGATCAGCTTATCACTCACAAGTTCCATCTCGCAGACGCGAACGAAGCACTTCAGACCAACCTTCGTCAGGACGGCTTGAAGATTGCGATCATTCCGTAATAAACGGGAGAGCTTGATATGATAGCAGGCGGCGCAGTCGGTATGATCGAGGTTTACGGACTCGTAGCGGCGTTCGCAGCATGCGATGCAGGCTGTAAGGCGGCAAACGTAACCGTAGAGAACTTCGACAAAAACAAACCCGCCAATCCCGACGGACTTCCGGTCCCGCTTCAGGTATTGGTAAAATTCCGCGGAAGCGTCGAGGACGTAACCGCAGCGGTTGCGGCTGCTGAAGAGGCGGTCAACCGTATTTCGGGTGTTGTAACCAAGCACATCATCTCCGGTATGTCGGAGGGGGCTGAGGGTATGCTTCACCTCAACGCATTTGATAAAAAATAATTTTGTAAAAATTTTTGGAGGTACATAGAATTATGGCACAGGAAGCTCTTGGAATGATTGAGACCAGAGGTCTCACCGCAGCAATCGAGGCAGCAGACGCAATGGTAAAGGCAGCAGAGGTTGTTCTCGTTGGAACCGAGAAGATCGGCTCCGGACTCGTATCCGTTATGGTTCGTGGTGACGTTGGCGCAGTTAAGGCAGCAGTTGAGGCAGGTTCCGCAACCGCAGCAAGACTCGGCGAGATCATCGCAACCCACGTAATCCCCAGACCCCACAACGACGTAGAGAAGATTCTTCCCAAGCTGAACTAATTACTTTCACACCGAAAGGAAACGGACACTTATGAAGGCTCTTGGCTTTATTGAGGTGTCGGGCGTTGTCGCTGCAGTAGACGCGCTTGACGTCATGTGCAAGGCTTCCGCTGTGGAGTTTGTTACATGGGAAAGAAAGCTGGGCGGTAGAATGGTAACGGTCATCGTGACCGGAACGGTTTCCGACGTGACGGAGGCAATTGAGTGTGCAAAGCGCTCAGGAAAGGCTCCGATCATGGCATCCAACGTCATTGCAAATCCGCATGACGAGACGGTGCGTATGGTAAAGCTCAGCGCATCCCGCCTCGCAAAGATGCAGGCAAAGTCCTGAAAACGGTTTTCCGTTTGGAAAGGATAGGATATGGCAACTGCAAAAAAAACGGGGACTACCCCGAAGGCAGTCAAGGCGACTGCACCTACAAACACTGAAATTCAAAATCCAAAAAAGGAGAAATTAAACATGGTACAGCAGGCATTAGGAATGGTTGAGACCCGCGGTCTTGTTGCAGCAATCGAGGCAGCAGACGCAATGCTTAAGGCAGCAAACGTTGAGCTCGTAGGAACCGAGAAGATCGGATCCGGACTCGTATCCGTTATGGTTCGCGGAGACGTTGGAGCTGTTAAGGCAGCTGTTGAGACCGGCTCTGCAGCAGCAAGCGCTCTCGGCGAGATCATCGCAACCCACGTAATCCCCAGACCTCATACCGACGTTGAGAAGATTCTTCCCGCACTGAAGTAAGATCGAGGCTCCGTTTCGATGGGGGAGGGAACATTCCCTCCCTCCCGAAAGGGGGATGCTTACCGGTGTCGGGAGAACTTTGAAGTTGGCATTGTGAAAAATTTCACGCAAAATATATTTTCGGGGCTTGCGCGAGGCGTCAAGTCTTTTGACGTATGGCGCAAGCATCGAAATGTGCAACCAAGAAAGGAAAGGGCAATCAGATGATCATTGGAACAGTGGTGGGCAGTATCGTTTCCACTCGTAAGAATGAAAGATTGGTCGGACAAAAGCTTCTCATCGTCCGTCCTTTTGAAAATATGGAAGAAAAAGGCGAATTCGTGGCGATCGATAACGTGGGAGCCGGCTTTGGCGAGACCGTTTTGGTAGCGCGCGGATCCGCGGCAAGAATCGGATGCAATCTCAAGGATGCACCCGTTGATGCTGCAATCGTAGGAATCGTTGACGAGAAATAATCGTCGAATCCCCCAAAAAACAGAAATTTATCCCGAAAGGAATATTGCGATATGGAATTTAACAAGTTGAGCGAGATCATGCGCGCGGCAGGTGTCGTGGGTGCAGGTGGAGCAGGATTTCCTTCGTATGCAAAGTTGAATATGGCGGCGGATACCATCATCCTCAACTGCGCAGAGTGCGAGCCTCTCTTGAAATTGCACAGACAGGTGCTTGCGCAGTACGCAAAAGAGATCATGATGACCCTTCAGGAGATCGCAGATACCTTAGAGGCATCCTCCGTTATCATTGCAATCAAGCCTGCTTATAAGGAAGCGGTTGAGGCAGTGAAGGCACATTTGAACGAATATAAAAAGGTCAGCATCGGCTATCTTCCCGAGATTTATCCTGCGGGAGACGAGGTGGTTACCATTTATGAGACCACCGGTCGTGTTGTAAATCCTGGTGCACTTCCGATTACGGTTGGCTGCATCGTTTACAACGTTGAGACCATTTACAACGTTTATCGCGCGTGGAAGGAAGGCGCTCCCGTTACGCATAAGTATATTACCGTTGCGGGAGAGGTCAAGAATCCCTGCACGCTCAAGGCTCCTCTCGGTATGACCTACGGCGAGCTTGTTAAGCTGGCAGGCGGTGTAACCTGTGCAGATCCTGTAATCTTTGCAGGCGGTCCTATGACGGGCTTTATTTCCTCGGAGAGCGATATCGTCACCAAGACCTCCAATGCAATTTTGGTTATGCCCAAGAATGCGTACATCATTCAGAAGAGAGTAACCCCCGTTACCATCAGCGCAAAGCGTGCAATGGCTGCTTGCTGCCAGTGCCGTGTTTGTACCGATCTTTGCTCGAGACATTTGCTTGGCCATCCCATTGAGCCCCATAAGCTTATGCGTGCGATTGCAAGCGGCGTATCGACCGATGCAGAGGCATTCCTTGGCTCGTTCTCTTGCTCGTCCTGCGGACTTTGCGAGCTTTACGCTTGCGGACAGGCGCTCAACCCCAGAACGCTCATCGGTGAGATCAAGGGTAAGCTCCGTCAGAACGGCGTGATGCCCCCCAGAGGCGTTGAGGCAAAGAGCGTTCCCGAGAGCCGCGAATACAGAAAGGTTCCGATGTCCCGACTCATTGGCAGACTCGGACTTGCAAAGTATGACGTCGAGGCTCCCATCGTGGACGTAGAGATCAAGACCAAGAAGGCGAAGATCAAGCTCTCTCAGAGCATTGGCGCACCCTCCACTGCCTGTGTAAAGGTTGGAGATACCGTTAAGTATATGGACGTTGTCGGAGCATTCACTCCCGAAAAGCTCGGAACGGCAGTACACGCACCCTTCGATGGCAAGGTTGTTGAGGTTAACGATCAGTTCGTTGTGATCGAAGCATGATAAATCTGATTAGATAAGGATGGTACAGTCAAATGACAAATAAAGCACTCGGCATGGTAGAATACCAAACCGTTTCTGCCGGCATTACCGCAACGGATTTGATGATCAAGACTGCTAACGTAGAGATCATGCAGTCCTCCGTGGTTTGCCCCGGTAAATATATTACGCTCATTAGCGGAGAGCTCTCCGCAATTGCCGCATCCATCGACGCGGCTAAGGTTCAGCTCGGCGATAAGCTCACCGATTCCTTTGTGCTCGGTAGCCCTCATCCCGACATTTTTCCCGCAATTTACGGTGGCGCACCCGTAGAGGAGGCAAAGGCACTTGGTGTGCTTGAGACCTTCTCGGCTCCCGCAATCATCACGGCTGCGGATACGGCTGCAAAGACCAGTGACGTATCTCTCATCGAGCTTCGTATCGCAAGAGGTATGTGCGGAAAGTCTTATATGCTCCTTACCGGTGACGTTGCAGCGGTCAGCGCGGCGATCGAGGCGGCAAAAGTAAAGGTCGGAGAGGACGGACTCCTGCTTGACAGCACAGTCATTCCGAATCCCGATAAGAGCTTGTGGGCATCTATCCTTTAATAGAACGTAAAAATCACTTTCCCGAGGGGACATTACTATGCATATTTTTGAGATAAAACCCAGAATTTGCTTTGGGGATAAGTCATTGGAGCTTTTGCAGGAGATCCGTGAGGAGAACGTTGTAATCGTTACGGACGATTTTATGCAGAGATCAGGTGCGGTTGATAAGGTTTCTTCTTATATCAAAAATTGCGGTAAGATTCATGTTTTTGCAGATATTATTCCCGATCCTCCGATTGAATTGATCGTAAAGGCTCTGGAATATCTGGAGAGAAAAAATGCGGATCTTGTTGTTGCGCTTGGAGGAGGCTCCTCCATTGATGCGGCAAAGGCGACCATTTTGATGTATCAGAAAAAGACGGGCAAGAAAATTCCTCTTTACGCAATTCCCACTACAAGCGGAACGGGTAGCGAGGTAACAAAGTTCTCTGTCATTACCGACCGACAGGAGGGGAAGAAGTATCCGCTCGTTTCGGACGATCTGCTTCCCGAGGTTGCAATCCTTTCAAGCGATCTGACGCTCAGCGTTCCTGCAAATATTACCGCAAACACCGGATTTGACGTCATTACGCACGCTTTGGAGGCATATATCTCCACAGGCGCAAACGATATTACCGACGCGCTTGCCGAAAAAGCACTCGAGCTTTCCTTCAAATATCTTCCCAGAGCTTGCAAGGACGGAATGGATTCTGAAGCAAGAGAGAAGATGCACACAGCCTCCTGTCTTGCAGGTATGGCATTTAACGATGCGGGCCTTGGTGTCAACCACGGCATTGCACACGCGCTGGGTGCGGTTTTCCATATTCCACACGGATGCGCAAACGCAATGATGCTCTATCACGTTATGATGTATAACGCAGGCTTGGACGGTATGCAGAAGAGCAATGTTGCTCCCTCTGTTGCATGCTCGAAGATGGCGAAGATCTCGCGTGTCATCGGTATGTATTCCTTCTCGGACAGTCAAGGTGCAATGAGCTTGCTCCGTACCATCAAGACGATGAGCCAGGAGCTTGGCATTCCTCAGACACTTGCTGACGTTGGTGTAACCGAAGCACAGTATAACAAATTCAAGAATCACATTATTGACAGCGCTGTCAACGATGCTTGCACCGTTTTCAATCCCAGAAAGATCGATGCTGCGGCAGTAGCAAAGATCCTCAAGGGTATCGAGACGTTTAAAAAAGAGGACGTTGTCAGAAAGAAATAAAAAAATTAGGCAGAGCATAGCGCTCTGCCTGTTTTTTATGCATATTTTTTTGTGATTTCGAGCAATGCGGGGTAAATGACTCGGTTGGATGCAATGACGGATTGCGGCTTGGAAAAATCAAGCGGACTCCCGTCAAGACGGGTAATGATGCCGCCGGCTTCGGTAATCAGGAGATAACCTGCCGCGAAATCCCACGGAGAGAGGATCATTTCAAAGAATGCGTCGTTTCTTCCTGCCGCAAGATATGAAAGGTCGAGCGCAGCGGATCCGCAACGGCGAATGTCCGAGCCTGCAAGGAGAAGCTCCTTTGCGAGCGCGAGAGATGGCTCGACAAGGGTATCCTTGTAGTAGGGGGATGTTCCGAATGCAATCAGTGCATTTTCAAAAGGCATATCGGTGACGCGAAGGGGTGTATTACCGAGATAGGCACCACCGCCTTTTTGTGCGTGAAAGTATTCGTCCAGATAAGGATCGTAAACGGCACCAAAAATCGGTTCGTTGTGGGAAATGACCGCAACGGAAATGCAGGAATGACGATAATCATGGATAAAATTAGTCGTACCGTCAATCGGATCGATGATAAAACAACAATCGCTTTCAAGTACGCCCGAATCGTTATCCTTTTCCTCAGCGATAAAGGTAGCGGAGGGGAAGCGAGCTTTGATCTCGCGCATCAGGAAATTCTGAACGCTTACATCATAGACCGTAACGAAATTTGCACTTCCGGGCTTTGTTGTAATCGAATCGTCATCTGTCTTTACGTGTGCCGACAGAATAATCTTGCCCGCGTTGCGAAGCAAAGTGGGCAAGAATTCATTCAGCTGATCAAGCAGGGCAATCATCTCTGAACGCGACCGCTTCCGTCGCCGCCTGCAAGCTTTTCAACCTCGGAGACAGAGACGCGGTTGTAGTCGCCCTCAATCGTGTGCTTGAGAGCAGATGCCGCAACTGCAAATTCAATTGCACCCTGCGTGCTTTTTCCGTTGAGCAGGGCATAGATCAATCCGCCGCCAAAGCTGTCGCCACCGCCAACGCGGTCTACGATATGCAGATGATAGGTCTTGGAGAAGCAGTAATTCTCACCGTCGTAGAGCATACCTGCCCAGTCATTGTCATTTGCGGAGATCGAGGAACGGAGCGTGATGGCAACCTTCTCAAATCCGAATTTGTCCGCAAGCTGCTTGGCAACCGATTTGTAGCCCTCGTGATTGAGCTTGCCACCGTAAATATCGGTTCCTTCCGCTTCAATGCCGAATACGTCCTTTGCGTCCTCCTCGTTGGAGATGCAAACGTCAACGTATTTGCAAAGCTCGGTCATCGTTTCGCGAGCCTCTGCTCTTGTCCAAAGCTTACCGCGGTAGTTGAGGTCGCAAGAGATCTTGACGCCCTTTGCCTTTGCGGCTTTGCAGGCATCGAGGCAGATTGCAGCAACGTTCTTGCCGAGAGCGGGCGTAATTCCCGTAAAGTGGAACCAATCCGCGCCCTCAAAAATTGCATCCCAATCAAAATCCTCCGGCTTTGCTTCTGCAATTGCGGAGTGCGCGCGGTCATAAATGCAGACAGATCCGCGCTGAGAAGCTCCTTTTTCAAGGAAGTAGATTCCAACACGGTCACCGCCGCGAACGATTTTAGAGGTATCAACGCCGAGTGCGCGCAGAGAATTGACGGCAGACTGACCGATTGCGTGGGAGGGAAGCTTTGTGACGTAGGAGCTATCCATACCGAAGTTTGCAAGGCTGACCGCAACGTTTGCCTCACCGCCGCCAAAGGTTGCCTGCATCTGGTCATTCTGGAAGAAGCGATAGTAGCCGTTTGGAGCAAGTCGAAGCATCAATTCACCGAACGTAATAATTTTTTTCATAGAAACATATCCTCCGTTTTTGTATCGGTATCATTATAATCCTTCATATTTACAAAATCAATTGCAAGAATTGCAAAAAAGCTTGCAAATATTGTTATTTAATATTATTATACATCATTCTGAAAAAAAGTCAAGACGGTTATCGTTCAAATATAATTGTCATATCGTTCAGGAGAATATATTTTGGCGAAAAGATGTGAATTTTTTGAAATCCACTTGACATACGCACGGTTTTCGGGTAAAATTTTAGTATGGAATGTAATAAAAAGGAGAAACGAATGAACCCCACTCAGTATCTCAAAAAGAAGAAGCCGCTGGATACGGAATCTCTTCTTGCAATCCTGCTTTTAGCTTTGATCGTCATTGTTTTGATCGTGTCGATCGTGCTTGCAGTCAGCGTGCTTGTCAATCGGGATGATCCGCAAGATGACGGAAGCAATCCCAATAACCCCACCTCACGCGCGATCTTTTCAAACGGTGTGGTTCCCATAATGCCGACTGCGGATGAAAATACCGCCACAGTAGACCTCTATTCGGACTACGGAATTATCATTGACGCAACGAACGGAAAAATCCTTGCAAGCGCATCCTCCGATACCCCCTTTTCTCCTGCCTCTATGGCAAAGGTTATGACCTTGATCGTGGCTTGCGAAAAGCTGACGGAGGCGGATCTTGCAAAGCAGATCGACTATACCGAATACTATGATACCTATGATTATAACGGACTTTCCGTTGCGTTTAGTACTCTTCCTATGAACACGGCGAGCCTGCCGGGAGGAACCTCATCTCCGCTTCGCATTGTGATCAAGGATATTCTGTACGGCATCGGTGTGCTTTCCGCGGGTGATTGCTGCTTGATGATCGCGGAATATACATATGGTTCGCTTGATGCATTTGTTGCGGCAATGAACCAAAAGGCATTGGATCTCGGTCTTACGCAAACAAAATTCGTAGATGCCGCAGGCGACGATCTGCCCGGAAACGTTACAACCGCAAAGGAAATGGCGGTTATTATGGCGTATGCAATGCA
>JAZQWH010000123.1:0-2992 GCA_045632205.1 Eubacteriales bacterium | reverse complement strand
GTCTCAGCTCTGTCTGCCGCCTGCTTCTGTTCGCAGCAGACCAGGTTTCGTCTGCCGTATATCGCATTTGATCCACTCCTGGGATCGCCAAGCGAAGGGCTTTACTGCGACCGGTTTCTTTCGATCACATTGTTTTGTTTTGACTGTCAGCATCCTCGCTTTGGTCAAAACCTCGGGTAATCATTTGCTCAATGCTTCAATCTTTGATTACCCTTCACATTTCCTGTTTTCATAGTTTTCCATTTGAATTCCTCCTTCACAAATATAAAACAAGTATATTTTGAACCTCAGTCGAGGTAACAAAAACAAAACAAAAAAGTCGATACCTTACATACGCATAACAAGCAAGCCCTAATTGGTTAGATTAAGACAAAACCCGTTAAGTAGTATGTATGGCATCGACTATGCGACACATAAAGAGTGAGCGATCAATTGCGCTCAAATAAGTAAAATGCGGGGGAAAATAAGATAACCTCGGGAAACAATATTCAGTTGTACTATAATTTTACCCTAAATTTTTCCTCTTGTCAAATCAGCCAGAGCAATTTATACGAGGTTAGGTCGATTTAGAGGAGATTAGGACTGATTATATGCCGTAATGAGTACGTTTTTTGTCGTTTTCATAGCACTTTATGCTCGTTTCAGTGCACTTTTGAAAATATTTTTGAAAAATTTTTCGGTTCCGAAGCAATTTCCGTACCTGCCGTAGGGTAAAACCGTAGGGATAGAGAATGTACACTCTACAATTAAGTAATAATCAATTTTGGTCAAAAAGTCAAGGGTTGCGCACCAACTTTTTTGCCTCAAATTGGAAACTTTTTATGACGAAAATGCACGTCCGGTATTACTGCCGGACGTGCGTTGTTATAGTGCATTATTAAAGCTTTATTGTTTTTCATCTTCATTGCGTTTTAGGATATCTGTGATTTCCGCAAGATAATTCAAAATTGCTGCAACAGTATAGAACAACAGCATACTACCTACTGCGGTCAAAGGATACATCAACAGCAGAACAGGCTCGTGATCTCTAAGGCTATCTACAACGCCCATAAACAGCGCGACAATCAATATTCCCCAAGCTATTAGTCGAAGAATAATTGCAATTTTACTTTTGCTGTATATCCATTTGGTATAGAGTTTTTTCATAATGCTTACCGCCCCTTAATATGTAAATATAGATTTCAGGCTATATATTATTATAAATCCTTATTTATTTTGCGTACGATTATAAAGGAAATCACACCGCCGCCAATTATGATAATTGCACCAATTACGCCGAAAGCAATCCAACCGGTGTAATCATAGGGCGGAACAGGACGGATCGGGTTCTCCGAGGTTGAAAGGTTCAAGGTCAACTCGCCATCGGGCAGACCTTCGAGCTTTACTGTATATCCGTTTTCGGTCTTTGTGAAAACTTCAATACTGCAGCTTGAAATATAATACGGCGTATTGATTACGATTTCAAGCTCACCAAAGCTCTTCCACGTTTTTGCAGGAGACAACAGATAGGTGTACCCGAATACATCGGGTTCATACCGCAGATCAATGGACGGATAGATCGGTGCGGTGACCGTATTTACGATGCGCTCTCCGGCCTCTAATGTGATCTCATATTCATACCAACGCATCAGGCTGTCCCGGAAGCCGTCAGCATAGCGATAAGGCTCTGCAATGGGATAGTTATCGTAATGATTATTACCGTCTGTAATTTCAGCAACGGTGGCATTGTACCAATCCACATCGGACACGCCGGATTCCTCATTCCAATTTGCCAAGGCAAACTCTTTGAAGGTCAGCGTTTCGGTTCCGACAAGATCTACGGTGCCGGCAATAACCTCTTTATCTTCTACACCGCCGTTTTCGTAGGCTTTCCATTCCGGCATTGTTGTAAGAGGTGTTCCAAACACATATAGATCAAACTCACGCTCGTTCTTTTGAACACCGGTGCTGATTCTCATTTCCTTGTTTGATTGGGTGTGTGCGCCATTCTGCTCGGGGAAATAAATACGGTAGGAGCCCATACCTTGCGGAACATCAAAAGCAACGTCAGCAGCCTTATACGTTTCAGTATCAACTCCGCTGATCTTGAAGGTGTACTTTGTCACTGTCAGATCGGGAGAATAGAAATCATCCTGAACGAATGTATCCGATACCAATCCGAGATCCTTATCCAAAACAAACTGCTGACTGTGAGAAGAAAGTGTATGGCGGATCTTCTTTTCAATCGGCTCACCGTTAATCAGAATATCGTATTTCTCGGTGTCTACGTTATCGAGGCGAACACCATTTTCGTAGTCATACAGATCTGCGTACTGCGCTTGGCAACCGAACGGAAACAGTAGCTTTGCGGTCACTGTCATATCGGAGGGGTTATAAAACGTGTACTCAGCAGTGACCTTGCCGGTGTAGGCAAGGAAATCTTCGACCTCCGCATAATAGTTCTTAGGGAACTCCTGCAGATCAAAGGTCAGCAGTTCCTTTTCCACGACAATAGGGCTGTCACCGTCAACGATAATCGCACCTGATTGGTCTACGCCTGCCCAATAGGATTGTGCCGAGTTCGCAAAAACAGGCACAGCGCAGATGCTGATCAAGAGCAGAATGCAAAGCATAACTGCTGCTAATTTGGATATATGGTTTCTTTTCATCGGCTGTGCCTCCTTATTATCAGAATACGATGCCTTCGCGGTTAGTTACTTCTGCAGTGATGCTGAACACCGGAACAACATCCGGGTTATCTTCAACTGCTCGTGTCAGTCTGAAGGTGATCCCATCCTTTGTTGCAACACGAGTTTTGATTGCACCTTCGCTCCAAGATAACTCATATCCAAGCTGCTCAAACACGGCATCAAACTCTTCATAGGTGGATTCAATGGTGAGTCCATATACCGTAACAGCAGGATCGGTAACGGTAATATCTGTTACAAACTCACCGCCGTCCGCGTAATCGGGCCAAGCAGTAATTACATAACTAACGTAATGCTCCGGGTGC
>JAZQWH010000122.1:0-3683 GCA_045632205.1 Eubacteriales bacterium | reverse complement strand
AAACTTTTTTCCAAAAAGTTCTCCCCACAAAAAACAAAAGTTCTCCTAATACAGAAGAAGGGGGAAAGCCTGTGGAAAGGCTTTCCCCCTTGGGTTTGTTTGATTCGCTGTGATCAATCCCAGCCGTCGGTGACGGTGGGGACCCAGAGGTCCTGATCCAGGTCGAGCTCGGTGGTGGGCTCGGTGGTAGGAACGTCCGGGATGGGAGTGGTGATGATATCGGTGGTTCCGCCGATGTCTCCGCCGGTGGTACCGCCGGGAGTGGTGGTAGCGGGCTTAGAAGCGGTTACGATATCCTCAACGTCCAGCTCGATCACGAAAGAAACGGGAGCGTTATAAAGTTTTTTCATTGTTAAATCCTCCTTTGGTGAATCAAGCGATGGGAGCGGGCGTCGTTCCTGCGTAGGTAGCAAGGATCGCGCGCTGAGCAGAGGAGTAGCGGCTGTAAACGCCATCCTCAACGAAGTTGACGTAACCGTCACCCTCGGGAGCGGTGTCAGCGAGTGCGTCAGCTGCCATATCAGCGATGCATGCGAAGGTTGCATCATCAGTGATGCCGATCATCATAAGCTCAGAATCGGGATCAGCGGGATCGGTCAGTCTGGAGATGCAGATCGCTCCGAATGCCGCGAATTCCTCGGTGTAGTGGTTTTCCTTGATGGCGGTGAGCGCTGCACCGAAGTAATAGTCGCTCTCGGTCTCAGCGATGAAGCCGTTTACACCGTAGCCTGCCTCAGCGAGTGCAGCGACGTCATAGAGGATAGCTGCGGGCTCGTCGGTCTCCTCGGGACCCATTGCGATCGCGAGCTGAACCGTCCAACCGTCAGCGAGAAGCTGGTTGTAGAGATCCTTGTTAACGGTGAAGTTGAACTGAATACCGCTGTTGTCGAGGTTATCCTTGTCAATGCGGAGGGAAGCTCCTGCAGTGTTGACTGCGTTGGAGATATCGTATGCATAGACCTCGGTGAGCGTGGTGGTGTCGGTCATCTTGTCAATGCCGATTGCCGTGCCCGTGGAGGAGATGGAATACTCGATGGTGAGAGCAGAGGAGTTCTCGTTGATACCGATGAATGCGCCGAGACCAACTGCCGTTGCCTCATCGATCTCGCCGTTGAGGGTTCTGGTAGCGTAGTCGTAGCAATCGGTCATGTTGACCGTTCCGTCGGGAGCGGTGCCGTAGGTGTAGCAGCAGAAGCCGATGAAGCCGCCGAGTGAGACTGTTTCAGGGTTGCCCTTTACGGTTGCGTCGATGAAGCCGCTGACAATGGAGTTCTCGATGTCAACGATCTCAGTGATAACGTTGGACTCAGCCTGACCGATCATACCGCCGATACGGACGTGACCGTGCATGGTGGGAACCTTTTCAGCGCCCTCCTCAGCACCCTCGGGGAGTGCGTAGTAGGTGTAGTTGTGATCAAGGGTGATTGCGAGATCGGTCTCGCAGTTCTTGATCTGCGTCATTCTTGCACGGCCTACAAGACCGCCGAAGCGGATGGAATCGCAGTTGGAGATGAGATCGACCGCACCCTCAACGTAGCATCCGTTGATGACAACCGAAGCACCTGCGGAGTAGCCTGCGATACCTGCAAGGTAGGAGTGGGAGTAGCCGGGGATGTTTGCGGTGAACTCAAGGTTCGTGATCGCAACGTTCTCAACGGTACCGCCGTAGAGCGTACCGAAGAGGACTGCCGCAGAGGGAAGCTCGGTGGAAGCGGGAGCCTTGGTTACGTCGATCTTTACGCCGTCAATGTTCACGTTGCGGAAGTAGAGGTTGGTGGAGCCGCAGCCGAACATGGTCTGTGCGTAGCGGTAATCGTTTTTGGTAAGGTTGACACCCTTGATGGTATTGTTGTTACCGTCGAAGTCAAAGGTGATCGCGCGGCGGGAGTGTCTTTCCTGAACGGTGGTCCACTCGTATGCGCTCATATCGAAGATGCCATCCTCTGCGTCAAGGATGAAGAATGCATCGCGGGACTTGATGCTGCTGACCTTGTCGGCAGCAACCGCAATTGCAAGGAATGCGAGCTGCTTTTCGTTTTCAATATAGTAGGGATCGTCTGCGGTACCCTTGCCCTGTGCAAAGCCGTACTCTGCAAAGCTCTTCCACTCTGCCTTTGCGTCTGCCGCAACGGTGTAAACGAAGTCACCGTCCGCAAGCTTGAGGGCAGCGGTTGCATTCTCTGCGGAGTCGAACACAAAGTAAGCCGCGATGTCGTCGGTGGTGGTGGGAACCGCGAGAGCTTCGTCGCCGTAGGTGACGGTTGCTTCCATCTCGGAGGTTGCGAGTGCGCTCCAGCCTGCCAGGTTGACGGAAACGACAGCCTTCTCGCCGTCATCGTTGATTGCAACGCCGAGGTTCTTGATGTCCTCGAAGAGAACGGTGGGAGCCTTGCCGTTGACGTTGCCCGCAGAGGATACAACACCGAAGGGGAGAGCTGCTGCCGCGTAGCAGTTGGTCAGCGTGTAAACAGCGCCGGTTCTGGAGAACCAGCCGATGATGCCGCCGTTTGCGCCGGGCTCACCCTCTTGATTGGAGAAGATCTCGCCGAGGGAGAAGCAGTTGGTCAGAGTAAGATCTGCACCGGAATAGGACCCCTCAGCTGCACCGATCAGACCGCCGATACGGGGAGAATTGACGTAATTCTTGGTAATGATCGTTCCGTCCCATACGCAGTTGGTCATCTTGATGTCCTGGTTTGCATCTACCTGTGCGTTAGCGATGATGCCACCGATACGCCATACAGGCTCTGCAGTTACCTTCTTGGGAGTATCAATGGTGATGCTCAGATGGCTGATGCAGTTCTCGTAGGTTGCAGCGTTGCCGCGTCCCGCAAAGCCACCGATGGTATGTACGCGCTTGTCAACGCTTGTCTTGATGTAGACGTTGCCCGAAACGGTGGTGTTGGTGACCTTGGAGCCACCCTGGATGTAACCTGCAATACCGCCGATGGTGAGGTTTGCACTATTGAGGGTCAAACCACCTGCACGGGTGTTGAGCGTGACGTTGCAGTTTTCAACCTTTGCACCGCTGTACACAGTGGATGCAAGACCGCCTGCCCAGCTACCGTTCACGCTGACAGCAGATTCTGCCATATCCCACATAATGTCAAGCGTGAGGTTCTTGACAACTGCGGGATTGTTCAGCTTTCCGAAGAAGGAGAACGCGGTGTTGTAGGATGCCTGGGAGTAGGTTACGCCGGTGATGGCGTTGCCCTGTCCGTCGAATACACCCTCAAACGGCTTTGTGTTGGTACCGATGGAGGACCAATCCTTGCCTGCAAGGTCAAGACTCTTGGTGAGCTTGATCGTCTTGGTCTTGTAGGTGTTTCCGCCCGAGACGGCATCGCGGAAGAATGCGAGCTCCTCAATGGACGAAATGAGATAGGTGTTTCCGCTGTTATCGTCGGGATCGAGAGGGAGCGCCGTAACGTCGCCCTTGTCCCAAATCTCAGCGTTTGCCGCAGAAGCCGTGAAGGGTACGATGACGAGCGTCGAAAGTACCATTGCCAGCGTCAGAAGTGCGGACAAAATTCTTGTTTTGGTTTTCATTTTTTTCATTACCTTCCTTTCATAATTATTAAAAAATGAACCACCCTTATTTTACCACGCTTTTCCGTTGATGTCAATTGGCATAAATATCTTATCTTTATCAAAATATTTTGTTCATAAAGTACAAAAAGAAA
>JAZQWH010000121.1:0-17868 GCA_045632205.1 Eubacteriales bacterium | reverse complement strand
GGTATAGAGGAGGGCAAGATCCATTCGGCTGATCATCGCGGTCAGCAGGTGGATCGCACCCGCAACGACGAGCGAGCAGGAGAGAACATAGAAGCGGGAGCGAGGCGTCTGCTTCATCGCGCGGACGGAGTCCTTCTTTTTGCGGATGAGGAGAGCGGCGGCGGAAATGATCGGGGCGGTGAAGAAGGTGATGGCAACCATCTCCTCCTTTTGCGCGATCGTGGTGACGCGCTGCTGCGCGTCCAGGAGCGTGCCGTATGCGCCGTTTCCAAGCGCAAGAAGGGAGCAGGCAAGGAAGAAGCCGCGCTTTTGCTCGGTGCGCTCGTCCTTGAGGCTGATGAGGTAGACCGATACGAGAACGACGGCGATGCAGATGAGCTTGATGGGACTGACGGAGTCTCCGAATGCGATCGCACCGACAAAGGTAGGCAGAATGATTCCGCCTGCGATCGAAAAGACCATCAGTACGGAGTAGGGACCTGTTTGCGAAGCCTTGATGATGCAGGCGTTGTAAAGCACGAGGGCAAGACCGTTGGCAATTCCGAAGATCCACGTCAGAGCAGATGCCTCAAATTGAAGTCCGCAAAGCAAAAGGGAGACAACAGTAACGGTCAGACCGCTGACAACGGTGAACACGGGAGAGGCAAGCTCGGGGTCTCCCGGGTAGTGATCGGAATACTGCCGTGTCAGCAGGGATTGGAGGGTGTAGAGCAGGATCATTACGCTCAAAAGAAGGTAGGTCATAGCAGAAGTCCTTTCCGAATTTACCGCGCTGTTGTCGGCTTATTCGCATTATAGCAGATCGGTTACGGAAAAACAATGGAAAATAGGTTACAAAACTTGTAAAAATCGGTATTTTTGCTTGTTGACGCGGGGGAATACGGTTGATTTGCGGAGCTTTGGGAAGAAGAACAAAAATGTAAATTTTTTTGCTCTCCCTTGACAAACTTGCCCGTCGAGGTCTTGACATTTCAACAAAAAGAGTGTATAATAAAATGAGTATGATATGATCGCATCAATGTTTGATTTTTTTCATACACAATATATCAAAATGACACACAAGGAGGTGTAACATGTTCGAATTATGGCATTTGATCCTGACCGGTGCCGCGGCACTTGCGGTCGGATTTCCCGTAGGCTTTTTCGTCCGTCGAGGAATTGGTGAAAGAAAGATCGGTTCTGCGGAGGCAGAGGCAAAACGCTTGCTCGAGGAGGGCAAGAAGGGTGCTGAGGCAAGAAAGAAGGAGATCCTTCTGGAGGCAAAGGAAGAGACGCTGCGTTTGCGCAACGAGACCGAGCGTGAGCTTAAGGAGAGACGCGCGGAGGTTTCCCGTATGGAGCGCCGTCTGACGCAAAAGGAAGAAAACCTGGACAAGAAGAGCGAGGCACTCGAGCGTAAGAACGATCAGCTCGACGAAAAGCTTCGCGCAAACGATGAGATCCGCGAGCAGATCAACGGTGTGCTGGCACAGCACGTTGCGGAGCTTGAGAAGATCTCCAACTACACGATGGATCAGGCAAAGGACGAGCTCCTTGCCAGAGTAGAATCCGAGGCAAAGCACGAGATCGCGCAGAAGCTCGACGAGCTTGATGCACAGTTCAAGGAGGAGGCGGATACCAAGGCGCGTAACGTCCTCTCTCTCGCAATCCAGCGCTGTGCGGCAGATCACGTTGCAGAGGCAACCATTTCCGTCGTTTCTCTCCCCAGCGAGGAGATGAAGGGACGCATTATCGGTCGTGAGGGCCGTAACATTCAGAAGCTCGAAACGCTCACGGGCGTTGAGCTGATCATCGACGATACGCCCGAGGCGATCACCGTCTCCGGCTTTGATCCCGTTCGCCGCGAGATCGCACGTCTGGCTCTGGAGAGACTGATCTCCGACGGCCGTATCCACCCCGCTCGCATTGAGGAGATGGTGGAGAAGTCGAGAAAAGAGGTTGAGACGGTGGTCAAGCAGGCGGGTGAGCGCGCAACCTTTGACGTTGGCGTTCACGGCATTCATCCCGAGCTGATCAAGCTTCTCGGACGTCTCCGTTACCGCACCAGCTACGGTCAGAACGTGCTCAAGCACTCCATCGAGGTCGCTTGGATCGCGGGTATGATGGCGGATGAATTGGGTGTGGACGGCGCACTTGCAAGACGCGCAGGTCTGCTCCACGATATCGGTAAAGCGTTCCCGCAGGATATGGAGGGCTCGCATATTGAGCTTGGTGTCAATGCGGCGAAGAAGTATAAGGAAAGTGCCGAGGTCATTCACGCGATCGAGGCGCACCACAACGACGTTGAGCCTCGCACCATCGTGGCGATCCTCGTTCAGGCGGCTGACGCGGTTTCCGCGGCAAGACCCGGTGCGCGCCGTGAGGATATGGAAAACTACATCAAGCGTCTGCAAAAGCTTGAGGAGCTTGCAGTCAGCTTCAAGGGCGTGGATAAGGCGTTTGCGATCCAGGCAGGTCGTGAGATCCGCGTGATGGTCAAGCCCGAGCAGGTCAGCGACGACGATATGAAGATCATCGCACGCGAGATGGCAAAGAAGATCGAGGACGAGGTCAAGTACCCCGGACAGATCAAGCTCAACCTCATCCGCGAGACCCGCACGGTCGATTACGCGAGATAATCGGAAACGAATCATCTTTTATTTTAAAAAACAAATGGAACTCCTTTGCTATGTGCGGAGGAGTTCTTTTTTTGTCTGCGCATATCCTGTCTCCGATCTGCATACTCTTTGGTGTAATGCTTGAAACGAAGGAGAGAAGAAATATGGACAACGTGATGAAGGAAAAGGGAATGGGAGCGTGGCTGCAGGAGTCGGTCTGCGCGCGGCAGGTCACCGCGGAGTTGAATACCGATCTCTCTCTGCCCGATTATCTGCCCGAGGTAAAGCGTCTGCTTTGCGTGCGTGCGGTTGCAACGCCTGCCGACTGCTACGTTGGAGTAGGGAGCACCGAGCTTTCGGGGAGCGTGGAATACCGAATGCTTTACGCGGGACATGACGGCGCGATCTACGGGGCTGCGCATAAGGAGGACTATCGCATCACCGTGCCGATGGAGGTCGGTGCGGAGATCGACGTCGGTGAGGGGCTGGTCTGTGATGCGGAGATCCTGCCCGAGGCTGTTACGGGACGTGTGAGCGCGCCACGAAAGCTGACCTTGCGATCCAAGCTCCGTGCGGATCTGCGCGTGCTTGGAATGAAGCGGATGGAGGTGGACGGCTTGCCTGCGGAGGATGAGACGGCCGAGCGACTTTACGGGGAGGCTCCCACCGCGCGTGCATTTGCAGGCAAGGGGGAGGCGTTTGTGCTGGAGGATGAGATCGTCTTTGACGCACGTCGCGAGGATCTCCGTGTGATCTCGGCAGAGGGAGAGGTGTTCGTTGCAGAGGCGGAAGCGGGGAGCGGATGCGTCAACTGTCGGGGAGAGATCTGCCTGAAGCTGATCTACTGCTACGAGGGCAGTGAGGAGCCGTATGCAACGCAGCTCCGCAAGCTCCCGTTCTCGCAATCGATTCCCGTGGATGGATGCGAGGTCAATTGTGTGGCGTGCGCGCACGGCGTTTGCACCGATCTGCATACAACGGTAGAGGAAGGGCGCGTGCTTTGCGAGGTGACGGCGCACCTGCAGGCGCGTGCGATGCGGAGTGAAATGCTCTGCTACGTCAAGGACGTTTATTCGACTGCGGTTGAGAGCGAAAGCCGATACACGGAGCGGAGCTTGCCGCAGGCGATTCGTTGTACAAACGGAAACTTCTCGCTCAACGCAATGCTTACCGCCGAGGAATCGGGATTGCGTACGGGTGGACGCGTGCTGGACGCGGCGCTCATACCGACCGTTTCGGGGATGGAATCCTTGCGCGGCAGGACGATCCTTTCGGGACGCTGTCGCTGTCATCTTCTTCTGACCGACGGAGATGAGGTCTACGCGCAGGAGGCGGAAATTCCTTTCCGCTATGAGCTTGACGGTACGGAGGGGATCGCGGAGGATTACGATGCAACCGTTTCTCCGCTTTCCTGCCGCGTGCGCACCGACGGTGGTCGCGTCGCCGTGGATGCGGAGCTTGCGGTCTGCCTCGCGCTTCGCGGATCCTCGCACGTAAGGATGCTGGAGCAAACGCGCTTTGGTGAGACGCTTGGACGGGAATCTGCGATCTATACCGTTTGCTACCCCGCGCCTGCCGATTCGCTTTGGAGCGTTGCAAAAAGGTATCACCGAACCGTCGACTCCGTTTCCGAGCTTAACGGCCTTTCGGGATCTGCCTTTGCCGATTCCCCCGCGTCTCTTGAGGGTGTAAAATTTTTATTGGTTTGAGCGTGAGGGGCGTTTTCTCCACACCTCCTTTCAAAAACCTTTGGAAAAGGGGTTGAAGGTCTGACCGACGGAAGGGGGCTTGTACGCAAAAGTGCCCCCGTCAAGCGACAGAGGCACAGACCGACAAATCTATTTAATTTCCCCTTTTTGAAAGGTCTTTTCGGGTGAGGGGAGCGCGAGGGGAGAGGGCGGCGAACTTTGCGAAGCAAATTCGCGGTCGCTTGCGACCTGTCTCACTTAAGAAAAGACCCCTCTCCCCTCGCACAAGTCAATTATTATTTATTTGTCCTCTTCCTCGTCGAGAATGCAGCCGAATTTTTCGCCGCAGGCGGGGCAGAGGAGGTTTTCGGGATCAAGCTCCTGGTCGAAGCAGACGGTTTCACCGCAGGAGGGGCAAACGATCTCGAAAAAGTCGTCATCGTCGCAGAATTCGCCGTCGCAGTCATCGCAATCGCCGTCGCAGAGGTCATCGTCCTCGTCGAGGTCATCCTCGTCAAGCTCAACCTCTTCGTCGAGGAAATCCTCTACTGCCTGGAGGTCATCGTCAAGCTCCTCGATATACTCGTTGAGGTAGTCGAGATCCTCGTCGATCTCGTCAATGTCGTTCTGAACGTCGGAGAGAGCGGAAGCCATTTCGTCCACAAGCTCGAGGAGTGCGGCAAGGATCTTGCCCTCCTTGGTGGTTTTGTCAAGCTCGAGGCCTTCTGCAAGTCCCTTGATATAAGCGGATTTTTCGGTGAGATTCATAGTATGATACCATCCTTTCAGTTTTTGAAAATGGGGAACTTCGTATGAAAAGTTCCCCATAATTTTTTTATTTAAGAATTATGCTCTGGAGAGATACTCACCGGTTCTGGTGTCGATCTTGAGCATATCACCAACGTTGATGAAGAGCGGAACCTTGATCTCAGCGCCGGTCTCGAGCGTTGCGGGCTTGAGAGTGTTGGTTGCGGTGTTACCTGCGAAGCCGGGATCGGTGTCGGTAACCTCAAGCTCAACGAACGTGGGGGGCTCAACGCCGAAGACGTTGCCCTTGTAGGAGATGATCTTGCACATCATCTCTTCCTTAACGAAGCGGAAGTTGTCGCCTACCTTATCGTGAGCGATGAGCGTCTCCTCCCAGGTCTCGGTGTCCATGAAGTGGTACAGGTCACCGTCGTCGTAGGAGTACTGCATATCCTTTCTCTCGATATAAGCGTTCTCGAATTTATCGGTGGGGTTGAACGTTTTCTCGATGACTGCACCGGAAATGACGTTCTTGAGCTTGGTGCGGACGAACGCCGCGCCCTTACCGGGCTTTACATGCTGAAATTCAACGACCTGAAGGACGTTGCCCTGACCGTCGTCGAACGTAATGCCGTTTTTAAAATCGCCAGCTACTACCATAATTACCTCCAAAAGAAGAAAAAGTCAATATTTGCGTCGGATTTTTCTCCGAACGCGATCGTTACATCATATTTTACACCAATTTTCTCATTTTTGCAATAGATTTTTACTAACTTTTTGAAAAAATTTATAAAAAGTTTAATTTTTGGTATCCCCAATTGCACATTTTTTGAAAATCTTATGAAAAATGTTGACTTTTTTCAGAAAATAGGTTACAATAATTATATATGCCTAATGAAAAAAGGGGGCGGAGAAGTGATAAGAAGTATGACGGGCTTCGGCAGAAGCGTGCAGTCGGTGGACGGGCTGGACATCGTTGTGGAGATCAAATCGGTCAACAGCCGTTTTTTGGATTGCTCGGTCAAAATCAGCCGTGCCTTTGCCTATCTGGAGGAGCGGATCAAGCCCTATTTGCAGAAGCGCGGGATCTCGCGCGGAAAGGTCGACGTCTGGGTCGGCATTGAGGTTGCCGATTCGGGAAACGTGGACGTAGCGATCGACGAGGGATACCTGAAGGGATACCTTGCGGCGCTTGAGACGCTGCGCGATAAATTCGGTCTTGCCGACGATATTTCGGTGATGAGCGTGGCGCGCAATCAGGAGATCTTCCGTGTCAAAAAGCCTGAGGAGGACGTGGAGGCGGATTGGGCGCGTGTGATGACAGCGCTGGAGCCTGCCGTGGACGCATTCCTCGCAACGCGTGAGCGCGAGGGCGAGAGCCTTGCTGCCGATATTTCCGCAAAGCTTGCAAGCATCCTCACTCGCGTGGACGAGATCGAGGGGCTTTCCGCAGAGAGCGTTCTGCATTACCGCGAGAGATTGGCGGAGCGCATTCGCGAGGCACTTGCGGACAATCAGATCACGCCCGATGAGAGCAGATTGCTCACCGAGTGTGCGATCTATTCCGACAAGGTTGCGGTGGACGAGGAGCTGCTTCGTCTGCGCACGCATATCGCAAGCTTTGGAAAGATGCTTTCGGGCGGTGAGCCCGTTGGACGTAAGATGGACTTCCTCATTCAGGAGATGAACCGTGAGATCAATACCACGGGCTCCAAGTGCAACGATGCCGCCATCGCGCAGCACGTTGTGGAGGTCAAGTGCGAGCTGGAGAAGATCCGCGAGCAGATCCAGAATCTTGAATAAGTTACGCCATCACAGAAAGGACGAACATACCCATGAAATTTATCAACGTAGGCTTTGGCAATATGGTAGCGGCAGATCGAGTTGTGGCACTTGCCAACCCCGAGTCCGCGCCGATCAAGCGCCTCATTCAGGATTCCAAGGATGACGGACGCGCCATTGACGTAACCTGCGGCAGAAGAACCCGTGCGGTCATCATCACCGATTCCGAGCACGTTATTCTTTCCGCGATCCAGACCGAGACCATCGCAAACCGCCTCGACAGCAGCAACGACGTCTGCGACGAGGACGATGAGGTGGAGGAAGAGGCGTGATATGAAGAAGGGACTTCTGATCGTGATCTCAGGCCCTGCGGGAAGCGGAAAGGGAACGGTGAATTCCATTTTGCTGGGGTCTCCCGAGTTTGCTTACTCGGTATCCGCTACCACGCGCGCACCGCGTCCCGGCGAGGTGGACGGCGTGAACTATCATTTTATCACCAAGGAGGATTTTGAGGGTCGCATCGAAAGAGGCGAGATGCTCGAATATACATCCTACTGCGGCAACTACTACGGCACGCCTCTGCGCGAGGCACTTGAGGTGATGGAATCGGGACGGAATCTGATTCTTGAGATCGAGGTCGAGGGTGCGCAGAACGTCAAAAGACTCTACCCCGAGGCAGTGCTTATTATGCTGCTTCCCCCCTCCTTTGCGGTTCAGGAGGCGCGCTTGCGCGGAAGAGGAACCGAGCAGGAGGATAAGATCCGCGAGAGACTCGCACGCACCCGTGAGGAGCTGCCGCTGGTCGGTAGCTACGATTACGTGGTCTACAACTATGACAACGGGGCAGAGGATTGCGCCGAGGACATCCGCGCCATCGTGCGTGCGGAGCAGAACACCACGCGCCGTCATCCCGACGCCGCAACCGCATATTTTGCATAACGAAATCATTACTTTCACAAGGAGAAACTACTATGCTGCATCCCACCATTGAAGAACTGACTCAGGGTAACTACAACCGCTACGAGCTTGCTCTCGCAACCGCAAAGTGCGCGCGCATTATCACGGACGAGTACGTCCGTCAGCACGACGTTGCCGAGAAGAGCCAGACGGGTAACAAGGAGACCGACAAGCCCATCAACACCATGATCGATCGCGAGCTGCGCGACGAGAAGGCTGTCAAGGTTGCCATCAACCGTCTCTACAACGGCAATTTCGTCATTGACGCGCACGTCAACGATGCACCTGCCGCAATTGCTGAGGAGACTGCTGAAGAGGCTGCCGAGGCGACCGACGCCGAGTAATCGGAGGCGTTTTGAAGCCACAGATTGCGGGCGTATGCTTGCTCAATAAGCCCTACCACACCGACGGTGTTTACGATTATCGGATCCCCACAGAGCTTGAGGAGAGCGTTTGCGAGGGCTCGTTCGTCACCGTTCCGTTCGGCGTTTCCAACGCGACGAGCCTCGGTGTGGTATGGGAGCTGAAGGAGAGCTCCGAATACGGAGAGGTCAAGTGCATCGCATCGGTCTGTCCCGATCATCTTTCGCTGGACGAGGAGATGCTCGGGCTTTGCGCCTTTATGCGGCAGAGGACACTCTGCACGACGGGGGACGCGGTGCGCGCAATGGTGCCCGCCTCCGCCATTTCCAAGCTCTGCGAGCGCTACGCCGTCAACAGGGAGTATATTCTGACCGATTCCGACGAGCTTTCTTCGTCGGATTTGTTCATCTATGATTACCTCCGCGAGCACGGAGAGACCGATCTTACCGTTTTGCGCCAGCGCTTTGGAGCGGGCTGTGAGACGGCGCTCCGACGGATGCGAGCGCGCGGCTATCTGCAAAGAAGCGTTGTGCGCAAGGATGCCGTGGCGGAGAAAAACGAGGCGGTCTGGTCCTTGGCGATCCCGATCGAGCAGGCACAGGCGCTGGTCGAGTGCGGACGTACGGACACATGGAGGCTGACCTCGCAAAAGCATAAAAATATTCTTGCGGCATTACTTGAGAGTGGCGCTCCGCTTTCCACGGCAGAGATCGCCGAGCGGACAGATGCGGGCGCGGCACAGCTCAAGGCACTGCAGGAAAAGGGGATCCTTGCGCGCGCGGACCGACGTGTGGAGCGCAATCCGTACGCGGCACAGGGCGGCGGAGATCCCACTCCCATCACGCTCAACCGCGAGCAGACCGATGCCGTGCAGGCGCTCTGGTCGCTGGCATCGTCGGGAGAGCCCCGTGCGGCACTCCTGCACGGTGTAACGGGAAGCGGAAAGACCTGCGTGATGCTTTCTCTGATCGATCGGATGCTGGAGGTCGGACGCGGTGTCATCGTGCTTCTGCCCGAGATCGCGCTCACGCCGCAATCGGTGCGCATTTTCTGCTCTCGCTACGGCGAGCGGGTGGCGGTCATCCATTCGGCTCTTTCGGCAGGCGAGCGATACGATGCGTATTGCCGTATCCGTGAAGGAAGGGCGGACGTTGTGCTTGGCACGCGCTCGGCAGTCTTTGCCCCCGTGCAAAATCTCGGCGCGATCATTATGGACGAGGAGCAGGAGCATACCTACAAGTCCGATCAGAACCCAAAATATCACGCGCGCGACATTGCGCGCTACCGTTGCAATTACCACAAGGCACTGATGCTCCTTGCCTCGGCAACCCCCTCCTTGGAGAGCTACAAAAAGGCGAAGGACGGCGTCTATTCGCTCATTCGTCTGACCGAGCGATACGGCAAGGCGGTGCTGCCCGAGGTGGAGATCGCGGATATGAGACGCGAGGTGCAGGGCGGAAACGTCACGCCTCTCGGCGAGCGACTGCTCCACTCTCTTTGCGATACGGTCTCGCGCGGTGAGCAGGCGGTGCTGTTCCTCAACCGTCGCGGATACAATCATTTTGTCAGCTGCCGTTCCTGCGGTCAGGCGGTCACCTGCCCATCCTGCTCGGTTGCGATGACCTATCACACCAAGCACGGAACCTATTCCGATGGGGAATTGGTTTGCCATTGGTGCGGCAGGAGAATGCCGTTGCCGCGCACCTGTCCCACCTGCCAATCGCCGCATCTTGCGCGTATGGGCTTTGGAACACAGCGCGTGGAGGAGGAGCTTGGACGTCTGCTGCCGAAATCCACCGTACTGCGTATGGATACCGATACGACCTCAACCAAGTTTTCCTATGACGAGATGCTTCGCACCTTCCGCGAGCATCGCGCCGACGTTCTGCTCGGAACGCAGATGGTGACCAAGGGACACGATTTTCCGTCGGTCACGCTTGTCGGCGTGCTTTTGGCGGATGCGTCGCTCTATCTGGACGATTACCGTGCCGCCGAGCGAACCTTCGCAATGCTTACGCAGGTCATCGGCCGCGCAGGAAGGGGAGAGCTTGCGGGACGCGCGGTCATTCAGACCAACAATCCTGACAGTGAGATCATCCGTCTTGCGTGCGCACAGGATTACGAGGGCTTTTACGAGCGGGAGATCAGACTTCGCCGTCTGCTCACCTTCCCGCCGTTTTGCGACATCGCGCTTCTCACACTATCGGGATTTCCGGAAACCGACGTTCTGCACGCCTCGAACAAGCTGGCAAAAATGCTTGAGGAAATGACGTCGGGCGACTATTCGGACGTTGCGCTCGTGACCTTCGGGCCCTTTGAGGCACCCGTTTACCGTGTGGACAATCGCTACCGTATGCGAATGGTGCTCAAGTGTAAGCTCACGCGTCGCACACTTGCGATGTTCTCCGAGATCCTCTGTCGCTTCGGACAGATGAATTACAGAAAGATCACGCTTTCGATCGACTTCAATCCGTCGAATCTGTAAGCTTGGAATTTACCGAAAGGATATTCAAAATGGCTAAACTCAACATTGTAAAAATGGGGGACGATACGCTTCGCCGCGTTTGCCGTCCCGTTGAAAAGATCACCCCTCGCATCCTCACGCTGCTTGATGATATGCTTGAGACGATGCACGAGGCGGACGGATGCGGGCTTGCCGCTCCGCAGGTGGGCGTTCTGCGCCGTATTGCGATCGTGGAGGTCGAGGAGGGAAAGCCCATTGAGCTGATCAACCCCAAGATCGTTGCGTTTGCAGGGGAGCAGCAGGAGCAGGAGGGATGTCTTTCCATTCCCGGCAGATGGGGCATTACCAAGCGCCCCAAGCACGTTACGGTTCGCGCGATGAACCGCAACGGCGAGACCTTTGAGGTTTCGGGCAGTGATCTGCTTGCACGCGCACTCTGCCACGAGATCGACCATCTCGACGGCAAGCTTTTCGTCGATAAGGTCATCAAGGAGCTGAACTGATGCGCATTCTGTTTATGGGAACGCCCGATTTTGCGCTCTTTTCTCTGCGCGCGCTCTGCGAGAGCGGAGAGGACGTGGTGGGTGTTGTAACACAACCCGATAAGCCCAAGGGAAGAGGATACGCACTTACTCCTCCTCCCGTCAAGATCTATGCCGCCGAGCGCGGATTGCCCGTTTATCAGCCCGCAACTCTGCGCGACGAGGCGTTTGCGTCACTTTTGCGCGAGATCGATCCCGATCTGATCGTGGTTGTCGCGTTTGGAAAAATTCTGCCCAAAAACGTTCTGGAGTATCCGAAATACGGATGCGTCAACGTGCACGGCTCACTTCTTCCCGCATATCGCGGTGCCGCACCGATGCAGCGCGCGATTATAGATGGCTGCGGTGAGACGGGCGTGACCACGATGATGATGGACGTGGGACTTGACACGGGAGATATGCTTGTCATTGAGAAAATGCCCATCGAGGAGCATGATAATTTCGAAACGGTACATGATAAGCTTGGAGAGCTTGGTGCACACGCATTGCTTGAAACGGTGGCACAGATCAAAAACGGTACGCTCGTGCGCGTAAAGCAGGACGATGCGCTTGCAACCTATGCCGCGAAGATCGAAAAGTGCGATTGCTTGATCGATTTTTCACGCGATGCACGCGCAGTGCACGATCTCATCCGCGGTCTCTCTCCCATTCCGCTCGCATTCACGCATACCCCCGACGGTAAGCTTCTCAAGGTTACGGCGGCAGAGGTTGCCGAGACCGAGACGGATGCACCCGCAGGCACGGTGGTGTCGCTTGACGGCGGTAGGATCACGGTTGCGTGCGGCAGGGGTGCGATTGCGCTTCTTTCTGTCCTGCCCGAGGGCAAAAAGCGTATGCGCGCCGCCGATTTCATCAACGGCAGAGGCGTGAGGGTCGGAGACGTGCTTGCTTAAAGCAAATTCTCCTCGAAAGGAGTAATCAATGTTCTATTATTTCGATTGGACGATTCTTTTGGTTTTGCCCGCGATGCTGCTCACGATCTGGGCGCAGATCCGCGTGCAATCCACCTTTTCCAGATACAGCACCGTCATTAGCGCAGGCGGCTACACGGGGGCTACCGCGGCACGCCGTATGCTCGATGCAAACGGGCTTTACGGTGTTGAGGTCATCCTCTCCAACGGCGGTAAGCTTTCGGATCATTACGATCCCCGTAACCGAAGGCTCTATCTTTCGCGCGAGGTCTACGGATCAAGCAGCGCGGCGGCGGTTGGAGTTGCCTGCCACGAGGCGGGACACGCCGTTCAGCACGCGCGCAATTACGCTCCCCTGAGCTTTCGTATGCAGATCATTCCGATCTGCAATTTCGGCTCGGGACTTGCAATGCCGCTCTTTCTGATCGGTCTTTTGCTCTCGGGAGCGAACGGTCTGATGGGGTATTACCTGATGCTTGCGGGCATCGGGTGCTTCTCGCTCGCAACGCTCTTCCAGCTTGTCACGCTTCCCGTGGAGTTCAACGCCTCGCGCCGTGCGATCGAGGGAATGCGCGAGAGCGGGGTACTGACGAAAAGTGAAATCCCCGCGGCAAGGAAGGTGCTTTCCGCCGCCGCGATGACCTACGTTGCCGCGCTTGCGGCATCTCTTCTGTCTCTTTTGCGGTTGCTTGTGATTGCAAACAACCGCCGCAGATAATGGCAGCGTCGGTGCGCGCGATTGCTGCGGAGCTTCTTTCGCGCTGTACGAGTGCGGAGCAGTACTCCAATATTGCCTTGGATACCGCCATCCGCCGTCACGCGCTCTCCGCTCCCGACCGTGCGCTTCTCACAACGCTTGTTTACGGTGTGATCGAGAGACAGATCACGCTTGATTATTACAGCTCTGTTCTTGCAAGGCGATCGGCTGAGGAGCTTTCTCCCGAGGTCAGAACGCTCTTGCGCTTAGGGCTTTATCAGCTCGCGTTTCTCGACCGTATTCCCACGCACGCCGCCGTCAACGAGACGGTGGAATTGGCACCCAAGCGCGCAAAGGGCTTTGTCAACGCGGTGCTTCGCGCCTTTTGCCGCGCGAACGGGAGGATCGAATTGCCCGCACGCGAGGATGATCTCTTGCGCTATCTTTCGGTGACCTATTCCTTTGACGAGCGTATTTGTGCGCGATTCGTTGAGGAATTCGGAGCGGAGCGGGCGGAGACCCTGCTTGCCTCCTTTTCAAAGCGCCCCGCGCTGACCTTGCGTGTCAATCCCCTCCGCGTCTCGCGTGAGAAGCTGCTCGAGGAGCTTGCGGAGGCAGGCTTTGATGCGATCCCCACAAGCGAGAGCCGTTCGGGAATTCTCGTTCGCGGCAATGCACCCGTGCGTGAGCTTCCGGGCTTTGAGGAAGGATTTTTCTTTGTGCAGGACGAGGCGTCTCAGCTCTGCGTAGAGGCAGTGGACGCGCGGTCGGGGATGACCGTGCTTGATCTTTGTGCTTGCCCCGGCTCCAAGACCTTCGGGATGGCGTGTGAAATGAAAAACGAGGGGCGTGTCCTCTCTTCCGATCTGCACGCAAGCAAACTCTCGCTCGTCAAGAGCGGTGCGGAGCGACTTGGGATCTCGATCGTGGAGACCGAGGAGCGAGATGCAAGAGCATTGCGCGAGGAGCTGGTCGGAAAAGTCGATCGCGTGCTTTGCGACGTTCCTTGCTCGGGATTCGGCGTTTTTGCCAAGAAGCCCGAATTGCGCTATAAGGATCCCGAAAAAAGCCGCGCGCTGCCCGAGATCCAAGCGGCGATCCTGGAAACGGCATCAAAATATCCCCGTACAGGCGGCAGACTGATCTATTCGACCTGCACGCTCCTGCCCGAGGAGAATGAAAAGGGAATCGCAAGATTTTTGAAAGGACATCCCGAATATACGTTGCTCCGCGAGCGCACGCTCACCCCTGCGGAGGACGGAACGGACGGATTTTATTTTGCGGTTTTGGAAAAAAATTGAATGCAGCCGCCGCGTGCGGTGCATACTGAAAGGAGAAGCGAATGGAAGGGCAAGCAAGAGAATTGCTCTCTCTGCTCCCCGAGGAGCTGGAGGAGTGGATGCTCTCGGTCGGAGAGCCGAAATACCGCGCCAAGCAGATCTTTCCGCAATTGCATAAGGGGCTTTCCCCCGACGAGATGACCAATCTCGGCAAGCGCTTGCAGGCAACTCTGCGTGAGCATTTTTCGTGGCATCTGCCAGTGGTGGAGCGCAAGCTCGTGTCCGCGCTCGACGGGACGGTCAAATATCTCTTCGCGCTCTCCGACGGCAACTGTGTGGAAAGCGTTGTGATGCGCTACGAGCACGGAAATACGATCTGCATTTCGTCGCAGGTTGGATGCCGTATGGGGTGCAAATTCTGCGCGTCGACCATTGGCGGCAGAGTGCGTGACCTGACCTCGGGAGAGCTTTTGGGGCAGGTGATCGCGGCACAGAAGGATCTCGGTGAGCGCATCTCCAATATTGTGATGATGGGGATCGGAGAGCCGTTGGACAATTACGATAACGTGATGCGGTTTTTGCACCTCGTCAATCGCGAGGAGGGCATCAACATCGGATACAGGCATATCTCGCTTTCCACCTGCGGACTTGTGGATAAGATCGAACGGCTGGCGGAGGAGGATCTTCCCATCACGCTTTCGATCTCGCTTCACGCGCCCGATGATGAGACGAGAAGCGCGATCATGCCGATCAATAACCGCTGGGGCGTGGATGCGTTGCTCGACGCCTGCCGCGCGTATTTTGCAAGAACGGGACGAAGGATCTCCTTTGAATACACGCTGATCGCGGGCAAAAACGATTCGGTGGCGAATGCGCAAAAGCTTGCGCGTGTGCTGAATGCGAGACTTCGCTCACGCACCGAGACAATGCCCATTCACGTCAATCTCATTCCCGTCAACGAGGTGGATGAGACGGGCTTTACCCGATCGGGCAAGGAGGCGATCGCCGCGTTTGCAAGGGTGCTGGAATCCAAGGGCATCCGCGCCACCGTGCGCCGAAAGCTCGGCTCGGATATCAACGCCTCCTGCGGTCAGCTTCGCCGTGCCGCAATGAAGGGAGATTAAGCGCACGCACGCTCTACATAGCTTTTCTATCGGAGGTATGCTGTGTATGGAGCGTGAAGAACGAAAAATTCGCAGACGGGTGGGGCTGCTGCTCCTTTCGTTTGCACTCTTTCTTTCCTCGACGTGGGTGGTGATCGACGAGATCCTCGCGCCGCTTGAGGAGGAGGGCACCGTGGTGACCGTGCCCGCTTGCGAGGGGATTCGGTTGGAGGAATTGAAAACCGATCCGTGGCTGGAGCGGGAGATCGAATACCGCTACGATCCAAACGTCCCCGCAGGGGTGATCCTGTCGCAATCCCCACAGGCGGGAAGCACGCGCAAGCTATCCGGCGAGCGACCGACCTGCACGCTGACACTGACGGTCAGCCTTGGTTGCGAAACGGCAACGGTACCTGCACTGATCGGTACCGACGTGCGCGAGGCACAGCTTCTTTTGCGGCAGATGGGCTTTACGGTACGGACCGAGATCTCCTCGGGCGCATTCCCGGAGGGAGAGGTCTATGAGGTTTTGCCGCGCGAGGGAACAGTGATCCCCGTTGGGAGCGAGATCCTGCTTTATGCCAGCGCAGGCACACCCGCCGTGACGGTCAGGGTTCCCGATCTGTGCGGACTCTCCCGTGCGGATGCGATCACGCAGATCTGGCTCTCGCAGCTTGCTGTGGCAGAGATCGTCGAGGTGGAATCCCGCGGCGCGAGCGGCGTGGTCATCAGACAGAATTATCCGCCCGATACCGTGGTTCTGGCGGGAACGGCACTGACGGTCTACGTCGGTAAAAACGAATGAATGAGAAGGGAATGGCTATGACGTATCAAGGTTTTGGACGCGTGATCAAGGGCGTGGGCGGACTGTTTACGGTTCGTATGATGGATATGGAATCCCGCTTGCACGCGAATACCCCGATGCCGCTTGACGGAAAAACGGTTTTCGGACGCGGACGGGGAAGTCTGCATCGCCGCGGTGCGCTCCTGGTGGGTGACATCGTGGAGGTCTCCTATGACGACAGCTCCTTTTCACGCGCGGACGGCGAGGTGATCCCAAGCCCCGACGGAACGGGGATCTCGATCGACCGCATCTGCGATCGCTCCTGTGCGTTGATCCGTCCACCAATGGCAAATCTTGACGTTTTGTTCGTCACGGTCGCGGCGGCGGCACCCGACCCGATCCTTGAGACGGTGGATAAGCTGATCTCCATCGCGGAGCATAACGGCATCGAATCGGTCATCGTCATCACAAAAAGCGAGCTGAACCGTGCCTATGCAGAGGAGCTTCGCGCGCTGTATGCGAGGGCGGGATTTGACGCATTTTGTGTGGGACAGGGCATCGAGGATGACATCGAGGCGCTCCGCACGTACATCAAAACGCGCCTGCACGGCAAGGTTGCCGCGTTTTCGGGCGCATCGGGCGTGGGAAAATCCACGTTCCTCAACCGTCTTTTTCCCGAGCTGGCGCTTGAGACGGGGGAGATCAGCCGACGCATCGAGCGCGGAAAGAACACCACGCGCCACGTCGAGCTTTATCCGCTTTCCTCACACGCGGATTGCGGATTTTTGGCGGATACCCCCGGCTTTACGATGCTGGATTTCGAGCGGTTCGACTTTTTTGATAAGGAGAATCTGCCCCTGACCTTCCGCGAGTTCGTGCCGTATATCGGTGCGTGCAGGTATACAAAATGCTCGCACACGGTGGAGCAGGGATGTGCCATTTGCGAGGCGGTGAAGAGCGGGGAGATCGCAAGATCGCGGCACGATAGCTTCCGCGCGCTCTACGAGGTGCTCAAGAAGAAAACAAAGTGGTAAGAAATGAGGTGCCCTCAAGGGGCACCTCAAAAAAATGAAAAAAAGATAAAAAAGTTTGAATATTTGTATTGACAAACGGAAAACAATGTGTTATAATAACCCTTGTTATTGGGGCATCGCCAAGCGGTAAGGCATCAGACTCTGACTCTGACATTACCGGGGTTCGAATCCCTGTGCCCCAGCCAAAAGAAAAGAACGACTCAATCGAGTCGGTCTTTTCTTTTGGCTGGGGCACACCACTTCGAAGCTCGCTCCGCTTCGCTTGCGAAGTGGATGGGGTTCGCATTCGCCGCTCGGAGATCGACAAGCTCGCTTGTCAGGCGCAGAGCGTGCGAATCTTCGCCGTAGGCGAATATCCCTGTGCTTGACATCAAGTTGCGTTTGTGACGTTATGCATTTGCAAAATGGGTTTACTGCTACCCTAAAATGTGATATAATAGAGTTGCAAATCCATAAATCAAAGGTAGGAAAGATATGAACACCGCTAATAATACAAAGAATAAAATCAACCAAAAGAAGAAAAATGCTCCGAAAAAAAAGAATACTCAGACACAGGATAAAAAACCAAGAAAGAAGTTAACACGCGCGGAATACGATGACCTCCGCCAGATCGATTGGATCCCGTTCGATCCTTACGCTGATTGAACAGACATATCCCTTTTTCTTTGGCTGGGGCACAGGACGCTTCGAAGCTTGCTCCGCAAGCGCGAAGCGTGAAGCGGAATGGGGTTCGCATTCGCCGCAGGTGAATACCGCTGTGCCCACGGTGATAAGTTGTGAAATTCTTGACATCTCCACGATATTATGCTATACTGATTTTAAAATCTTGTATCATAAGAGATACAAAATCAAATGGACAAGGAGATTTTTGCAATGCGTAGTGTTTTTATGCGATATCCCGATGGAAAAGCCAAGGCGG
>JAZQWH010000120.1:0-1982 GCA_045632205.1 Eubacteriales bacterium | reverse complement strand
CGTTACAAAAAAACGATCGTTCTTTTTCAGCATTTTTCAGTCTCCTTTTCATTTTTCGCATTCATTATAGCAGAAGAAAAACGGAAAGTCAACCTCTTTCCAAATATTTGCACATTCTTCATACTATTCACAAACGCCCTTGCAAATCCGTTCAAAATCAATTATTCGCGCAAAACAGATTGACTTTCTAAAAGAATTATGATATGATAGATCATCATACCATCATTGGGAGGAACATTATGAAAATCGATCTTCTGCCCTCCGGCGGGAACTTTTACAAGGCAAATCTCCACGCGCACACCACGCTTTCCGACGGATGTCAAACGCCCGAGCAGGTCAAGGAGCTCTACCGATCGATGGGCTATTCGATCGTTGCCTATACCGACCACGATCTGCTCCTGGATCGCAGCGAGCTTTCGGACAGGGAGTTTTTGGCGCTCAACGGAATCGAATTGGAGATCAACGGGCGGAATTTTGGACACGGCTGGATCAATATGGAGACCTGCCACATCAATTTCATTGCCCTCTCCCCCGATAATCTCACCGTTCCCTGCTACCACAGAAGCAAATATCTCTACGGCAATGCGCCCAAATCCCGTCATTTGCTGCGCTATGACGAGTCGCGCCCCGATTTTGACCGTTTTTATACGCCCGAGTGCATCAATCGGATGTTTTTGGAGGGACGCGATCGCGGATTTTTCACGGTCTACAACCACCCCTGCGATTCCCTCGAGCCGTATAGCACCTATATTCAGTACAACTATATGCACGCGATGGAAATGTACAACGGCCGCTTTGAATACAACCCCACGGTCTATGACGATATGATCCGCGCGGGCAAGATCATTTACTGCGTGGGCGGCGACGACAACCACAGCGACGCGGGCTCCGGCTTTTCGTGGACGATGATCAAGGCAGATAAGCTCGACTACCGCACGGTTACCAAGGCGCTGATGGACGGACATTTCTATGCCTCTCAGGGGCCTGAGATCTATGCGCTTTGGGTGGAGGACGGCGTGATGCACGTCAGCTGCTCGGATGCGCAAGAGATCCACTTCACCACCGCGGCAAGAAGCAAGGGACGCAAATCGGTTGCCGCTCCGAAGGGAACCTATCTCAACGAGGCGGAATTCGAGGTGCTGCCCGAAAGTGTTTACGTCCGCGTAACGATCGTTGGCCCCGACGGCAAAACGGCATCCACCAACGCTTATCGCGTCAAGGAATTCTTGCGAAAATAATCAAGCATTGCAAAGCAAAAAAGATCCCGACTTCAATGAAGTCGGGATCTTTTTTACTTAATTTTCATTACGGATTGGTTGCGGTCCAGACAGTTGTGCCGTTAACAACCCAATTGAACTTGGTCTGTGCGGGCCTGCCATCACCAAAGGTTGGCGGATTTCCGTAAATGCCGAATGAGGGGAACCAATACGTGATGAAGCCGAAGCTATCGATCGGTCTGTTCTCTACCCCGTTGTTGCCGTAGGTGCTGTTCTCAAACGCCACCGTGCCGGAATACCTCTCGCTATCGAGGTAGAAGTTTACATTCTCCTCAAAATGACAGTTGATGTATTTCATATCACCGTTAATAAAGTGAAGCGCCTGATTTTTGCCGTCAAAGGACGAAGAAGCTGCATCTGCCAGGAAGTGACATCCCTCAAAGACAACTTCCTCTGCACGATAGATTTCTATCCAGTTAGAAATCTCACAATTCTTTACGTAAACGCTATGACCATCCGCGTCCACATCGATTACACTCTTGCAACCCAAAACGTCAACGTTCTCGATATAGAGATCGTCCGTCAGGACGGTCTTATCGCTGGACTGATGCGATCCGATTGTCCATCTGTTATCCCACATTACGGGATTAGGATCGTTGACCGTCAGATTTTTAATCGTTCCGCCCGTAGGATTGATCAGAGGATTGTTATAGAACGTTGGAATGAGTGCGTTTCCGTTACCGTCCAGGATACCGCTGCTCATAT
>JAZQWH010000119.1:0-28298 GCA_045632205.1 Eubacteriales bacterium | reverse complement strand
GCGCGTTGCGGCATATATCTGCGAGCAGGCGTGTGCGGCGGTGACCGCAGTGGATAAAACGATGACCGAGGAGGAGCGCACCCTTTTTTACGGTACGTTGGAGCGGATCTCCGCCGTTCTTCAGGGTCTTGCCAAGGATGGAATTTCGAAGTGAAGAATAAAAAGCGGGAGATTGGAGACAATCTTCCGCTTTTTATATTTAAAAACAATGGAGCTCTATTAAGGTTCATCCTTTAAATTTTCTAATGCAACACGTACCGCTTCTATAACAAAGGCACTAAAGGTGCAGGAAGTCCCCTTGATGGCGTTCTCAACTTCGTCAATTACGTCATTGGGAAACCGTATGCATTTGCTTGTGCTGGGTGGTATAGATGGAATTTTGAATTTTTTCATAAAATCACCTCCGCAATACTATTTTATATAAAAAAATATTGCTTGTATGCATTACAAAAGTATTGCAAAATGTAATATATTGTGCTATAATGGAGAAAAAAGAAAGGAGGAATAAAAAATGATTTGTCCGAAATGCGGTAGCCAAAACGTTCAGGTGACGATCGCGCAGGTGTCTGCAAGAACAAAAAATCGAGGAACCGGTTGCTTGTGGACGATTGGTCGTCTGACCTTAATTATCTGTACCTGCGGTCTTTGGTTGCTTGTTGGAAAAAGGCAGGGAACCTCAAAAACCAAATTCAAGAACGAAACGGTTGCTTTGTGTCAAAACTGCGCTCATAAGTGGAATCCCTAAAAAAGATTGCCGCGTTTTGCGGCAATCTTTTTTTGCTTTTTTATTGACAAAACGCATCGACGGTGTTAAAATAATCTTGAAAATTGTCCATTTGAGGAGGATATAACGATGAAAATTTTGTTTCAGGGTGATTCGATCACCGATGCGGACAGATCGAGAGAAAAGGAATATAAGCTCGGTGAGGGCTATCCCCGTCTGGTAGAGGCGTCGCTTGGCTTTGATCAACCCGAACAGTATGAGTTTCTCAACCGTGGTGTCAGCGGAAACCGCGTGGTGGATCTTTACGCACGCATCAAGAAGGATCTGATCAATCTTGCTCCCGACGTGCTCAGTATTCTCATCGGTGTCAACGACGTGTGGCACGAGATCGCCCATCAGAACGGCGTGGATGCGGACAAATACTTCAAGATCTACTGTATGCTGATCGAGGAGGTTCGTGAGGCACTTCCCAACGTCAAGATCATGATCCTCGAGCCCTTCGTGCTCAAGGCAGGGGCAACCGAGGAGAGCTGGGAGGAATTTGACGTGGGCGTACGCAAGAATGCCGAGATGGCGCGCAAGGTTGCCGAGAAATATGATCTCTGCTTCGTTCCGCTCCAGGAGGGCTTTGACAATCTGTGCAAGCAGGCTCCCGAGGAATATTGGCTGCGTGACGGTGTCCATCCCACTGCGAAGGGACACGAGTTCATCAAGCGTGAGTGGCTCCGCGCTTTTGCAACGCTTTGACAAAAATAAAAAAACGGCATCTCCGTGCAGAGATGCCGTTTTTTTGTTTTAGGATCAGTTCCAATAATCGACGTCGTGGGGCAGGTCGATGGATTTTGCGAGGAAGACGGGGTTCTTGCCCTCCTTTTTCTGTCGCATATAATCCTTGAGTGCGCGATAGACGTATTTGCCGAGGAAAAGGATGACGGGGATGTTGATGAGTGCCATCAATCCCATCGTGACGTCCGCAATACCCCAAAGCAGGTCTGCGGAAAGTCCTGCACCGAGGAAGATCAGTGCGGATGCGATGACGTAATAGACGTAATTGAAGCGCTTGCCGGGGAGCTTGTTGAGAATGTGGGCGATCGCCTGATCGACGTAGTAGAGATTTCCAAGCAGCGTGGTGAACGCGAAAAGCACCATTGCAGCGGTGATGAAGATGGGGCCGAAGTCGCCGAGCGACTCGCGGAGAGACATCTGAACGTAGGGAGCGCCCGAAATTTCCGCGGTAGGCTCAATGCCGGAGCACATGCACATAAACGCGGTTGCGGAGCAGACCAGGACGGTATCGATGAAGACCGAGAGGATCTGCACGAGTCCCTGCTTGACGGGGTGAGAAACGTCCGCGGAGGCGGATGCGTTGGGGGCGGAGCCGACACCTGCCTCGTTGCTGAACAGTCCGCGCTTGATGCCGTACATCACGCAAGAGCCGCCAAAGCCGCCGAAGATCGCTTGAAAATCAAACGCTTCGGAGAAAATTCTACCGAATACGGAGGGGAGAGCGGTGACGTTGAGAAGCACGATGACGAGCGCAACAAGGATGTACGCAATTCCCATAATCGGAACGCACAGGCTTGTGACCTTGATGACGCGTCTGCCGCCGCCGAAGAGGCAGTAGCCGACGACAAGCGCCAAAGCGATGCCGATGATCCACGGGGTGATCTCCGCGTTGTAGAAGGAATAGGTGGAGAAGGTGGATTGGAGGTTGTAGGAGGCGAGCATATTAAAGCCCACGCCGTAGGTCAGGATCAGAAGGACGGAAAAGACGATGGCGAGGGGACGGCAGCGAAGCGCCGATTCGATGTAGTAAGCGGGACCGCCGTAGCTTCCGTTTTGTCCCTTTTTCTTGTAGATCTGCGAAAGCGTGCTTTCGATGAACGCCGTGGCACCGCCGATCAGCGCGATCACCCACATCCAGAACACCGAGCCGAAGCCGCCGAGGCAGATCGCCGTGGAAACACCGATGATGTTACCCGTGCCTACGCGTGATGCGGTGGACACCATCAGTGCCTGGAAGGAGGAGGTCTTTTCTTTTCCTGCGGGCTTTTCGCCAACCACACGAACCTGTTCTCCGATCAGGCGGAACTGTGCGCCCTTGGTGCGGAGTGTGAACCAGAGTCCGCCGACGACGAGGAGGATGATCAGAACGTAGCTGTAAAGCGCATCGTTGATCCATCCGACAATGTTTTCAAGCATAATTTTTCTCCATTCATTTTTAATGTGCTATTCCATTTTACCCGATTGTCCGCAAAATGTCAAGATTTTCTTTTTGTTTTCGAAAATTTGCAGATATGAATGCGTTTTTGACACCTGAGGAGACGAAAAAAGTCCCCGAAAACGGCAAAAGATTTGGCAAACTGTGTTGACATTGCTTTTTTGATGTGATATAATTAAGAAGAATATATAGTATCATGCGATCCTGCCCTCTGCGGGCGGCTCGCGGTCAGTGAAATCTATAACAGAAAGGTTGATGGGTATGAATTATCAACGTAGCACAAACAAACGGTTCGGTCTGCGGTCGGTTCTCGTATGCATGCTGGTGCTTGCGGCACTGGTTTGTTGCTTTGCCGTCTCGGCGTTTGCCGCAGAGGTCAGAGTCAATCCCGACGAATTGGCATTCGACGCAGAGAACGAAACCGTCATCGGCGGCATCACCTACTACACCAAGGTGTATGACGGAAGCAAGGCTGCCTACGGCGTTTCCTTTGACGGAGATGCCACGCCCTTTGCGGACGATCCTTCCGTGGAGATCGTGATCGACAAGACCGAGCTTACCTCCTCGGATGCGGGTGTCTGTCAGCTGACCGTCTCCTTCAAGCTTCTGAACGATACGACGGGCAAATATTCCGCACCCGCTCCCGTAACGGTTCCTGCGATCATTACGCCCCGTGCGCTTTCCTGGAACGCGGATGCAGAGGCTGCCGTCACGGTTGAATATGACCGCACCGCTTCCTATGAGTTTGATCAGATCGGAGAGATGACCGTAGCGGAATTCGTGCTGGCAAACGTTGATGCCTCCGGCCTTCTTGTCGGCGACGAGCTGACGGTTGCAGAGGATCTCAAGCTTGCGATCAGCGGCGTGACCGCTCCCGGTGCCTACACCGCAACGCTTGCTCCCGAGCTTGGCAACTATGCGATCGCTCCTCTCACCGTTGACGTAACGGTCGAGAAGGTTGGAATCAAGGATATTGATTTCGGTAAGACCGAGTATACCGAGGGCGACGATGGCGTTTTCGCGATCGAGGCAACGGTAACCGATAACACGGGCAAGAAGTGGAATGCTCCCGTTTCCTATCTGCAGAAGAACGCAGACGGCGATTGGGAAGAGGTTGAAAGAATCTCTGCCGCACGCGGCGAGTATAAGATCTTTGTCAAGAGCATTCCCGATGCGACCGACATTGAGATCCCCGCATGGGATGCAGAGGATTCCGAAAACGTTGCAACCGTCAAGGTTGTGCAGAAGGTTTACAAGGTTTCGATGAACGGCGCGACCTACGTGGGCGACGCTGACCTCACCACCGGTGAGAACACCACCAAGTTCTTTGTCGGCGTAAAGGGAATTGACGAGAACCTTCCCACCGAGATCCTGAATCTGATCAAGTACTTTGACGAGGACGGAAATGAGTTCGCGGGCGCAACCGCTTACGGCGAGACCTTCGTCAGAGCCGTGCTTCCCTCGAGTGCAGATTACAGCTTTGTCAACGCAAGCGGCAGAAAGATCACCTCTCTCTCCGCGATCATCACCATCAACCGTCCCTATCTTGCTTCCGAGCGCGTAGAGGAGACCGAGGATGATGCGGACAAGAAGGCTGAAACCGAGGAGACGACCGAAGAGAAGACTCCCGTCATCGACGTCATCGTTTCGGGCAACGGCAACGGCTTTGCTGCAGATGCAAAGGTCATTACCAAGCTTCCCACGCTCGACAGAAACGTTCTGCGCGGCTTCCCCGTGCACAGTGAGTTCACCGTTTCCTTTGCAGGTATTGAAAAGGATCAGGCGCTCACGCTCTACATCCCCCACAACGAATCTCTCTACTCCAAGCACGTCGATGCACTCACGCTTGACGATCTCTACGTTCTCGATACCGAAAAGAACGAGCTGGTCAAGGCAAGCGAGAAGTACACCGTGACCCTGCTTGACGGCTACTATCGCGTAGAGGGCTGCACCGCCGCAGAGGAGATCACCTTTGTGACCGCGCCCGTCTACCATACCCCCTTCTGGATCTCCGCACCCGGTATCGCGCTGATCGTGATGATCGTGCTTGCAATCGTTGTTCTGTTCTTCTTCCTTGGCATCAAGTCCCGCAAGGCGAGATCCACCGAGGAGAACGGTGTGACCGTTGTAGATACGATCGGTGAGCGCTATGAGGGTAAGATCACCCTGATCGAGGGTGCACCCGCTGCTCCCAGAGTCAATCCCGACAGCCTGACCGTTGAAATGCCCGAGGAGGTATTGGTCGAGGATGAGGCGGATGACGAGGTGCTCAATGAGCGCACGCGTGATGCGGTTGCAGATTCGATGCAGACGCTGACCGACGACGCAAGACAGATCCTCCTTCCTCGCGAGGATCTTACTCCCGCAGAGGAGGCAACCAATGCACTTGCCGCAAAGCTCTCCGACGAGCTGGATAAGACGGTTGATCCCGACCGCGAGGACGTTCATTACGACGTTGAGGACGGCGAACTGAAGGATGCCGTTGCAGACGCGATCAAGATGGCAGTTAACGAGTCTGCGGACGCGACCGATGCGGTTGCGGTTGTCATTGAGGAGCCGAAGGCTGTTGAGACCGTTGCAGAGGTCGATGATGACGATAATGACGATGACGATGATGATGACGACGCACTTGGATTCAGCACCGCGGGTCTGACCTTCATCGACGTTGAGGCAGAGCCCGAGACCTATAACGAAATGCTTGAGCAGGAGCGCGCGGGCGAGATCAAGATCGTCTACCGCTACCGCAGAAGCTTTACCTCACGTCTGGTACAGTCGCAGGGTAACGTTCAGGATTATTACTCCGCGATCAAGAACCGTCTCCTTTCTTATAAGGGCGTTAAGGGTCGTATCAGCTGGAACTACGAGGCGTTCAACCGCGGCAGAGCACAGGTCGCAAAGCTCAACGCCAAGACCAAGACCCTGTATCTCTATCTCGCACTCAATCCCGAGGAGCTGGATGGAACCAAGTACGGAATCGTGGATATGTCCTCCAAGAAGAAGTACGCATCCGTTCCCGTGCTGATGAAGATCAAGGGTGAGCGTAAGTTCAAGTATGCGCTTGAGCTGATCGATAAGCTGTGCGGTGAGGATCTTGCTC
Source organism: Eubacteriales bacterium (assembly GCA_045632205.1). GTDB lineage: Bacteria > Bacillota > Clostridia > Oscillospirales > CAG-272 > UMGS1865. The sequence goes on along the minus strand of JAZQWH010000119.1, from coordinate 22,256 downwards.
TCGCTCCCGTTGCGGGATATGAGGATACTGATTTCCGTACTCCCTACAAGACGACCGAGGAGCTTGTTGCCGACGGCGCTATGAAAATGTTCGCTGCAGCCATTCCGATGTCGGACGTGACTGAGGCGTAAGGAATAAGGCGTAATTGGGGGAGAAGGGACTCTTGAAAGAGCCCCTTCTCCCCCAAGCCCCCTCATCCTCAGAACCTTAACCGCAAAAAATGGGAGGTAGACCTCGAAAGGCCTACCTCCCATTTTTTTGATCAAAGCCCTCTCAAAGAGACGGCTTTGATCAAAAACGATCGTTTTTATAGAGTCGGATGATTTCCATCGCGGAGAAGGGGGATTTTTGTTGGATCCCTTGAAGAAGGTGGGGGAGACGGTGTTTTCTTTTCTCAAACCTCTTTACAAAGCGGCGGAAAACGTGTATAATAAAAGGTAGAAAAAAGAAACGAGGTTGAACGGATGGGATTATTGAAGGCGATCAAGAAGGCGGAGCGAGACGTGGCAAGAATGATCTGCGGAATTGAGCGAGAGGTCAAGGACACGGTGCAGGCGGTCAAGGATCGAGATCCTGCGGCACGAAGCACTGCGGAGATCCTGCTGCTTTATTCGGGTGTTCACGCGATCCTTTCGCACCGTTTGGCGCACAAGCTGCAAAATGACAAGCATTATTTTTCGGCGCGATTGGTCAGCCAGGTGTCAAGGCATTTTACGGGCATTGAGATCCACCCCGGGGCGAAGATCGGCAAGGGCTTTTTCATCGACCACGGTATGGGCGTTGTCATCGGCGAGACGACCGAGATCGGAGATAACTGCACGCTCTATCAGGGCGTGACGTTGGGCGGAACGGGTAAGGACGTCGGCAAGCGTCATCCTACGTTGGGCGACAACGTTATGGTTGGTGCGGGCGCAAAGGTCTTGGGCCCGCTTGAGATCGGATCGAACAGTAAGATCGCGGCAAACGCGGTCGTCCTGCATCCCGTGCCCGAAAACAGCACGGCGGTGGGAATTCCCGCACGCGTGGTTCGCCGCGGCGGAAAGCGCGTGGTGAACGATCTTGACCACGTTCATATGCCTGACCCTGTTGCACAGGAGATCAGACGTCTCAAGAGCGAGCTTGAGCATCACGTCAAACAGGAGGAACGGAGCTGAAATGGGAAACAGAGGAAAATTTATCGTATTTGAAGGAATCGACGGTGCGGGAAAGACCACGCAGATCGAGATGCTGGAGAGACACCTCAAGGAGCAGGGCAGACGCGTTTACCGCACGGCAGAGCCGACCGAGTCGGTTTCGGGAGGTATGCTTCGCGATGCATTGGCAGGGATCTCCAAGCGCACGGCGTGCGAGATGGCGGCGTTGTTTACGCTCGACCGCATCTTTCATAACGTCAACCCCGTTCACGGCATTGAAAGGATGCTTGCGGATGGGATCGACGTCATCTGCGATCGCTATTACTATTCCACACTGGCATACCAGGGGAGTGAGATCGCGGGCGATTGGGCGTTGGAAATGAATTTGCATTGCCCTGAGATCCGCCGTCCCGACGTTTGCATCTTTTTGGATCTGACGCCCGAGCAGAGTATGGAGCGCATTTCCAAGGGGCGTGTGACACAGGAGATCTACGAAACCAAGGAGAAGCTTGAGCAGGTCAGACAGAAGTTTTACAACGTCTTTGAGCGCTTGGGTGCGGAGGAGCGCGTGGAGATCGTGGATGCGAGCCGCTCGATCGAGGAGATCGCTCGGGAGATCGCGAGCCTGGTTGAAGGGGTTTGACAAAAAAAGGCGGAGGTTTAATGCTTCGTATCGTTAAGGACAGTTTTTAAAAATAAACAAAAGCGAGCTGAACAAAATCAGCTCGCTCATTTTATGCCACGCCGATATTTCGGTTTACGGAGCGGTAATCAAAGGTTGTTTCGTTAGTCAACAAAGGACAGTGTTGCTGACTTAATGTTGGTGTTTTGTACCATATAGTAGAAAGTCTTACTTTCTCCCGGCTCAAGCCACGTTGAATCAACAGCATAAGTCCAATCGGTATCAACTATTGATCCGGAATAATTCTTAAACTGAGCCTTTACTTTCACATATCTATATCTTGTTGCAACATATTTAGAACTCACGTTGGTTACAGTACAATAAACATACGTATAACTTCCGCTGGTTTTTATGCTATCAACTTTTAATGAAAGCCCTATGCTTTTATCTACTCCCGAACTGTAATAGTCATTGTAACTACCACTGTATGATCCATCACCATAAGAGCTTCCGCTATCTTGTTCATTTGCATAGTCAATAACGCCCCAAGTAGAAAAAGCAACGCAAAGCACTAATAGAACGATAGTTAAACTTATAAAAACCTTCTTTGTTAGTCTGTTTATTGATTTGAGTTTCAAATTGATTATAGATACTATGCTCAAAACAACAAATCCAAGTAGCATAAAAATCAAACTAATCGTTGTTAATACTGATGTGAAATCATATCCACCATATAAATATACTTCGCCCCATCCGATAAAGCTAACAAGGACAATTCCTATAAACAAAATTATTCCAAACGCAGCTGCAACAAATCCACCAAGGAATAACTTATTTGATGTTTTGTTATACAATTCTTTAAAACGATTAGTGGATGAAGGGTTGGTGGTCTCGCTCTCGGCTTCAATTTGACCAATGTCAATTTCTATACTTTCGGTGCTTTTGTTTGAATTGGTATCTTCTATTTTATATCCGCAATTAGAACAGAATCTGCTACTGTCGGATAACTGTGTACCGCAATTTTTACAAAACATTGCCTTTCCTCTCAATTTTCGCGGATATACTCGTGACCATCATCATCAAAAACCTTGAGAGCGCTACCCAAATCCTGTATGCTAAATATAAAATCAGTGCCATCCTCGGTGGTCAAGGTTAATGTTGTCCCCTCGACTTTATAAGTACAATTCCATGTTCCAGATTCTACATCGCTACCAAACATATTCATTCCATAACGAACGTTTTGACCATTAAAAGATAAATACATATAAACCGGATTGTTAGGATAAGCTTTCCAAATCCATTTTCCAGACAAGGCATTCTCTGCACCAATTTTCGAGATGGTACGCGTTTCTCGTTCTCCGCATTCACAGATACGATATTCTAATCCATCGTTTAGCACTGTAGCGGAATTTTCAATTTTCCAATCACTCCATTCGTGTTCGTGTCCACACGAAACAAGACATAGGGTTAATGTGCAAATAAGCAATAAAATACTAATTGATTTTTTCATTTTTTCAATTCTCCTCATAAATTAACGATTATTTTGTTTAGGCAATAAATCTTGCCTTGTGAAATTAGCAGGGATTCTCCAAGGACTTCCTTTGGCATCCTGCTCGGCATTAGGAATTCTTTCTTAGCGACACAATGATGAAACTGTTGACTGCTTTACATTTAACTTTTCAGCAGCTTCTTTTGTGCCCATAAATTCCATACTACTATTATCCCCCTTTCAAAATAAAAAGTGCGCCGACCGTAATCAGCGCACAAAAACGCAAATTCCAGTCGTCGCCAAACAAACTATATACAGATTGGGTATATCACTATACTATCATCGTGTACGGAATTTGCATTTTATCAAATTCATCACGATAAAAAGTATAGTCAAAAAAGGGTATAAGTATCCCTAAAAAGTAAAATACACCCAAAGACTGCATATTTAGTTTGTTTGGCATCTTTATTATATCACGATTATTAGCGTTTGTAAATATATTTTGTAAAAATTTATCCAAATATCTTCCGGAGGGTAGAAAAAGCCTCCCTTGTGTAAAGGGAGGTGGCACGCGTTAGCGTGACGGAGGGATTGTAAAGGTTAATTTTCTATAAAACAATCCCTCAGCCGCCTTCGGCGTCAGCTCCCTTTGCACAAGGGAGCCTTTTCTTTTGTTCATCTATGACTCGTCATTTTTACTGACAAGCACTGCATTTGTGGACACAAACGAAAAATACGGCATACCTCTTTCGAGATACTCCGTATTTCTGAAAACTGTCCTTTAGAGCAACGCTCTAACCCTCCGTCTCTTTTTTTATTGAAAAAAGAAAAGCTCCAACCCGATTGGGTTGGAGCTTTTGGAGCTGGTAATCAGAATCGAACTGATGACCTCGTCATTACCAATGACGTGCTCTACCGACTGAGCCATACCAGCATCGCTATGCGACTTTGTTATTATACCAAACGAAGCTTCATTTGTCAATACCTTTTTTGAAAAAATCAGAAAAAAATTAAAAAAAGTTGCGAAAAAAAGGAAAAAGCAGCAAAAAAGAGGAGGACGGGTGTTGACAATCCCGAAAAAATATGATATACTTCTAAGGTAATCTGAGAAAACGCTGAGAAAAAGAAGAGTACGCTTTTACGATTCACAGAGAGAGGGCGGTTGGTGCGAGCCCTTGTTTACGGAAAGCCGAAGTCACTTTGGAGCGGTGCGGGTGAAGCGCTTGCCGTTAGCCCGTGACGGTGTCCGCCGTTATCGGAACAAAAGTGCGTGTGCGGCGATCCGCGCACGAAATCAGGTGGTACCGCGTGCTCCACGTCCTGATACGGACGAGGGAGCTTTTTTATTTGCAATCAATAGATCGGAGGATTTTTTATGGATCAGTACAACGAGCTGCCGAAAACATACGCACCTGCGGAGTTTGAGGACAAAATTTACAAAAATTGGTGCGAGAAGGGCTATTTTACGCCCGACGTGACCAACGATGCGGAGCATTTCTCCGTCGTCATTCCGCCCCCGAACGTCACGGGTCAGTTGCATATGGGTCACGCGCTTGACGAGACCCTTCAGGATATTCTTGTCCGCTATAAGCGTATGCAGGGCTTTAACACCCTTTGGGTTCCCGGCACCGACCACGCAGGCATCGCAACGCAGATCAAGGTTGAGGAGCGTCTGCGCGAGGAGGAGGGTCTGACCCGTTACGACCTCGGACGCGAGAAGTTTTTGGAGCGCGTTTGGGATTGGAAGGACAAGTATGAGGCGCGCATTACCAATCAGCTCAAGAAGCTGGGTACGTCCTGCGACTGGACGCGTCAGAGATTTACCTTTGACGAGGGCTGCTCCCGCGCAGTCCGTGAGGTTTTTGTAAACCTTTACGAGAAGGGGCTCATCTATCGCGGTAACCGCATCATCAACTGGTGCCCCAACTGCATCACCGCTCTTTCCGATGCGGAGGTTGAGTATTCCGAGCAGGCAGGCTTCTTCTGGCACATCAAGTATCCCGTCAAGGGCGAGGAGGGGATGTTTGTTGAGGTTGCAACCACCCGTCCCGAGACGATGTTTGGTGATACTGCCGTTGCGGTCAACCCCAACGATGAAAAGAACGCACACCTCATTGGCAAGACGCTCATTCTGCCTATGGTTGGCAGAGAGATCCCCGTTGTTGCGGATGAGTACGTTGAGATCGGATTCGGTACGGGCTGTGTAAAGATCACCCCCGCGCACGACCCCAACGACTTCCTTGTCGGACAGAGACACAACCTGCCCGTTATCAAGGTTATGAACGACGATGCAACCATTAACCATTGGGGCGGCAAGTACGAGGGTATGGATCGCTATACCGCAAGAAAGGCACTCGTTGCCGATCTTGAGGCGGAGGGATACCTTGTCAAGACCGTTCCGCACGCGCACAACGTTGGTAGCTGCTACCGTTGCCGCACCACGGTTGAGCCGATCGCATCCGATCAGTGGTTCGTAAAGATGGAGCCGCTTGCAAAGCCCGCGCTTGAGGTCGTTCAGAACGGCACGGTCAAGTTTGAGCCTGAGCGCTTCTCCAAGATCTACGTCAACTGGATGGAGAACGTACACGATTGGTGCATTTCCCGTCAGCTTTGGTGGGGACACCGCATTCCCGCGTTCTACTGCCGTGATTGCGGCGAGATGACCGTTTCCAAGGAGGACATTACCGTATGTCCCAAGTGTGGCGGCACGCATATCGATCAGGAAAACGACGTGCTTGACACGTGGTTCTCCTCCGCGCTCTGGCCCTTCTCGACGCTCGGATGGCCTGAAAAGACGCCCGATCTTGAAAAATATTATCCCACCAGCGTCCTGGTAACGGGATATGATATCATCTTCTTCTGGGTCGCACGTATGATCTTCTCCGGACTTGAGCATATGGGACGCGAGCCCTTCCATACCGTCTTTATCCACGGTCTGGTGCGTGACGCGCAGGGAAGAAAGATGTCCAAGTCGCTCGGAAACGGAATTGATCCGCTTGAGGTCATTGAGAAATACGGTGCTGACGCACTCCGCTTTGCGCTCTCTACGGGTAACTCTCCCGGAAACGATATGCGCTTCTCCGACGAGAAGATGGAGGCGGCGCGTAACTTTGCAAACAAGCTCTGGAACGCATCGCGCTTTGTCCGTATGAATCTTACGATCGAGAAGGTCGAGCTTCCTGCGGCAGAAAAGCTTGCGGCAGAGGACAAATGGATCCTTTCGCAGTACAACAAGACGGTTGCGGCGGTTGTCAACGCACTCGACCACTACGAGGTTGGCGTTGCGCTTGCGGCAATTTACGAGTTCATCTGGGACGTTTACTGCGATTGGTATATCGAGCTGACCAAGAGCCGTCTGGCGGACAAGGGAACCGAGGGCAACCTCGTTGCACAGAACGTGCTTTGCTACGTTCTCACGGGTACGCTCAAGATGCTCCATCCCTTTATGCCCTTCATCACCGAGGAGATCTATCAGGCGCTTCCGCACGACGGAGACGCAGAGAGCATTATGATCGCTTCCTATCCGAAGGCAGACGAGGCATTTGATTTCCCGCAGGAATCTATGGAGCTTTCCCGCGTGATCGATGCCATCAAGGCGATCCGTATGCGCCGCAACGAGATGAACGTTGTTCCTTCCCGCCGCGCAAAGGTCTATATTGAGACCAAGTATGCCGACTCCTTCGGAGAAAGCACGCATCCCTTCTTCGTCCGTCTCGCTTCGGCTTCCGAGGTTGCGGTGGCAGAGAAGTTTGATGACGCGGTCGTCTCTGCGGATAATGCCGTACAGATCATTACCGACTCGGCAACCGTTTATCTGCCGCTCTCCGATCTCGTTGATACCGAGAAGGAGCGCGCACGCCTGGAGGGTGAGGAAAAGAAGCTGGAGGGCGAGATCGTTCGCCTCGAGAAGAAGCTTTCCAACGAGGGATTTGTGGCAAAGGCGCCCGCTGCCGTCGTTGATGCAGAGCGCCTCAAGCTTGCGAAGTATCGCGAAAATCTTGAAGGCGTCAAGGCCGCTTTGGCAAAACTGAAATAAAATTAGAATAAGACAGATGCGGGGGAGAGCTTTTTTGAAAAGCTTCTCCTCCGCGCTCTTTCTTTTTGTGAGGAGAGGGAAATAAAGGGAGGGTGCTTCCGAAAGAAGCACCCTCTCTTTTTGCAATGGTGTTTATCACTTCAGATATTCTTCGATAATAGGATCGCGACGGATCTTGCCCGAGGTGTTCTTGGGGAAGTCCTCAAGGCGAAGGATGTGCGAATGGATCCGCTTGTAGGTTGCGACCGTAGCGTTGACCTCGGAGATCGCCTTTTTGATCTCGTGATCGATCTGCTCCTCGGTGTAATCTCTGCCGTAGACCTCGATGACGTGAGGAATATCGGGCTGGATCACGGCGACGATCTTGTAATCGGTTGCGGAGGAATTCAGCTTGCCCAGCACCACGCTGTCACGGATATAGGGGCTTGCGGAAAGTCCCAATTCAAGCTCCTCGGGGAAGACGTGCTTGCCCGTTGCCGTAACGATCACGTTCTTCTTTCTGCCTGTGATGTGGAGCATTCCCTCGCGGTCAATATAGCCGAGGTCGCCCGTATAGAGCCAGCCGTCGCGCAGGACCTTTGCGGTCAGCTCGGGCATTTTGTAGTAGCCGAGCATCACGTTGTCACCCTTGTAGCGGATCTCGCCCGTGCCGTCGTTGTGGATGTCGTAGATATCGAGCAGGGCGTTGGGGGTTGCCATGCCTGCCGCGCATTCATCGGCACAGGTATCGCGGTTGATCGCCGCCAAGGGTGCACATTCGGTCAAGCCGTAGCTTTGGATGGCATTGATGCCAAACGCGCGCAGACCGTGCAAAACCTCAGGATTTGCCGCCGCACCGCCCGAGATCATCATACGGAGCTTGCCTCCAAAGGTTTTGTGAATGGGGGCGAAGATCTTGCGCTTTGCGGAAAACCGCGCGGAATCGGGGCGGAGAAGATCGGTTGCCTTGATCGCGAAGCGAATGCGGCGCTCCATCCCCTCTTTTTTGATGGTCGCCCAGAGCTTTGCGTGGATCGTCTCCATAAACAGCGGCATACAGTTGATGACCGTGGGGGAGACCTCCTGCATATTGCGCATCACGCGGCGCAGGCTTTCGGAGAACGCGACGGTGCATCCGCGCGACATTGGCACGAGCACGCCGCAGGTGCATTCAAAGGAATGGTGCAGGGGGAGGACCGAGAGGAACACGTCGGTGCGCTCAAGCTTGACCATCTGCGTCATTTCCGAAAGGTTGAAGCAGATATTTTTGTGCGAGAGCATAACGCCCTTGGACTGTCCCGTTGTGCCCGACGTGAAGAGCATTGCGCGCATCTCCGTGGGGGAGAGCGGGAGATCAAGATAGGAGCGATCCCCCTCGGTGAGGAGCCGTTTTCCCTCTGCGATGAGTGCGGGTAGCTCGGAGAAGGCGATCTTTTTCACACCCTCAAGCGATTCCACACGCTCTGCAAGCTTGTCGGAATAAAGGATCGCCGTTGCGTCGGCTCTGTCCGCGATCCTTGCGAGGCGCTCGGCAGAGGATGCCTGATCGACGGGAACGATCACACCCACACCGCAGATGACCGCCATATAGGATAGCATCCAACGGTAGCAATTCTCGCCCACGAGCAGGATATGCGCATCGGCAAGCCCTGCGGCGCGGAGTGCCGTGCCCAGAGCATCGACGTCATCGGCAAAGCGACGGTAGGAATATTTTTTATAAACGCCTTCCTTCTTTTGCATAAAGAGGGGGGCATCTGCATATTTTTGCGCGCTTGCGCGGTACATATCGCGGAGCGTTGCAAAGCTTTCGGTTGGATAATTCTGATATGCGCTCATGGCAAATCTCCTTTCCGACTTTTCAAACTGCTTTTTCAAGAAAAGTATACCATATCTTGCGTTTTTTTGCAAGAGAGATTGAAAAAATTCATCAGACGCGGTCGACCGTGAGAACAACGAAATAATTGGGATCGATCCTGCTGATCTCCGCGGCAATGCGGTCGCGGATCTCGTCATCCTTCAATTTGATCTCAAAGGGGACGGCAACGTCAAAGATGAGGTTGGTGTGCGTGGTACCGGGGACGAAGCGGAAATCGTGGATGCGCAGACGGGCATCGATCCGCTGCACAGCCGCCTCGGTTTCCCGACGCATCCGATTGGTCTGCTCATCGTCTGTGACGATGGGATCCATATGAATGGTTGCGTCGATATAATGCTCACGGCGCAAGCGTTGCTCGATGGTGTCCACCATATCGTGCGTGAGGAAGATGTCCTCGCTTCCGTCCACCTCGACGTGGAACGCGGCAACGGTGTGCCCTGGGCCGTAGTTGTGGACGGTCAGATCGTGCATACCGAGTGCTGCGGGGTATTCCTCTACCACGCGGCGGATTGTTTCCACCACCTCGTCCGCGGGGGCTTCACCGAGAATGGAATTTTTGGTTTCGTTGAGGATGCGGATGCCTGCGACCAGGATGAGGATCGCTACGATCACGCCCATATAAGCGTCGAGGTTGATTCCAAGCTCGGGGAAGAGGATGGAGACAAGAGTTGCGATGAGGATCGCGCCCGTCGAAAGACAATCCGAGAAGCAATCTGCCGCCGTTGCGTGCATTACGGTGGAATCGATGCGGCGTCCGAGCTTGCGGTTGAAGAAGCCGAGCCAGAGCTTGACGGCAATGGAGGAGACGAGAACGATCACGGTGAGAATGCTCGCATCGGGAAGCACGGGATGGATGATCTTATCGACCGATTCCTTGAACACGTCCACGCCGATGATCAGAATGAGGAAGGCGACGATCATAGAGGAAACGTATTCGATGCGCGCGTGTCCGAAGGGATGCTCGCGGTCTGCGGGCTTGGAGGCGATGCGGAAGGAGACGAGCGAGATGACCTGTGTGCCCGCATCGGAAAGGTTATTGATCGCGTCGGCGCGGATGGCAATGGAGCCGAAGAGCGTTCCGACGGTGAATTTGGCAAGAAAGAGCAGAAAATTGAATAGGATCCCCACGATGCTCGCCATCGTTCCGTAAGCGGAGCGCACGGTCGGAGATGCAGTGTTTTTGTGATCCTTCACAAAGATCCGCGAGAGTAATTCTGTCATAGAGTAGCCTCGTGATAAGTGATTTTGATGGGATTATCCCCAATATTTGCGGTCCAGGCTGCGGAGCTGGATCGCCTCTGCGATGTGCGGCGCACGGATGAGCTCGCTTCCCGCAAGGTCGGCGATCGTGCGCGCAACGCGAAGGATGCGGTCATAGCCGCGTGCGCTCAGCCCCAGGTTGTCGTATGCGGCACGCAAGAGCGCAGATGCCTCGGCATCGGTCTCGCAGAATTCGTGAATTCCCGCCGCATCGAGCTGCGCGTTACAGAACACGCCGCCGCGTCCTCGCATTCGCTTCATTGCAAATTCTCTTGCCGCAGTCACACGGGCGCGTACCGTTTCGGAGCGCTCTGCACCGTCGTCCCGTGCGGAGATCTCGTCGTAGGAAAGGGAGGGAAGCTCGATCTGAATGTCCATACGGTCCAGCATCGGGCCACTGATCTTGGAAACGTATCGCTTGACGTCTGCGGGCTTGCAGGTGCAGGGATGGGTGGGATGACCGAAATAGCCGCAATGGCAGGGGTTCATCGCGCCCACGAGCATAAAGGAGCAGGGGAAGGTGATGCGGCCGTTTGCGCGCGTAATGGTCACGCGGCGATCCTCCAGAGGCTGACGGAGCGCATCGGTCACCTGACGCGGAAATTCGGGCAGCTCATCGAGGAACAGCACGCCGTTGTTGGCAAGCGAGATCTCTCCCGGTCTTGGGTTGACGCCGCCTCCCACAAGGCTTGCGGGGCTCATCGTATGGTGAGGCGCGCGGAAGGGACGGTGAGAAAGGAGGGAGACTCCCTCGGGGAGCGTTCCCGCAACCGAATGGATCTTGGTGGTCTCGATCGCCTCGTCAAAGGTGAGAGGGGGAAGGATGGAGGGGAGACGCTTGGCAAGCATGGATTTTCCCGTGCCGGGAGGGCCGATGAGGAGGATGTTGTGTCCGCCTGCGGCGGCGATCTCCATTGCGCGCTTTGCCATTGCCTGACCGCGCACGTCCGAAAAATCAGCAGTGTAGGTGTTCGCCTGTGCAAAGAGTGCGTCACGGTTGCAGGAGACGGGGGTGAGCCGCTCCTCTCCGTTGAGATGGCGCACCAGCTGGCGCATATTTTTGACCGCATAAACGTCAATGCCCGCAACGGTTGCCGCCTCGGTCGCATTTGCCTCGGGTGCATAGAATTCGGTCATTCCGTTTTCCTTTGCGGCAACACACATACAAAGAATGCCGCGCACGCCGCGCAATTCTCCCGAGAGGGACAATTCGCCCACGATGCATTTGCCCGAAAGATCGGTGTCTCTGCGGATGATCCCCGAGCTATGGAAAATGCCCGTCAGGATCGCCGCGTCAAAGCCCGATCCCTCTTTTTTGCGGTCTGCGGGCGCGAGATTGACCGTGATGCGCGAATAGGGGAAGGGATAGCCGCTGCTCTGGCAGGCGTTCCAAACGCGTTCCTTTGCCTCCTTGACTGCAAGGTCGGGCAAGCCGACAAGCTCAAAGCCCTCCAGCTTTTCGCGCTGGTTGCATTCAACCGTGACGAGAAAGCCGTCGATGCCGCAAAGCCCCGCACTGTAAACCGATGAAAGCATATGCATCCCTCCCGAAATGTTTCCTTTATACACGCGTTTGACGGTGTATTCTTCTTTCTATTATACAACAAGATATGGAAAATGTCAATGAACGGCGTCCTTTTTTGGCGGGATTTTTACGCGATGAAAAATATTTACAATCCAATTGGCAAAATCTCTTGACTTTTTCGGTATATTCTTGTATAATTTAAGATGTACACATGTTTTCACAAGAAACGAAAGGATTTCGGATAAGATTATGAAAAGATTTCTTGCTGCTTTGCTTGCTGCGATGATGCTTCTGTCCGCAGCTGCTTGTTCTCCCGATGCGACCGGCGGTGACGTCAATGCCGTCAATGCCAACGTCAATAAGATCGACGATACGTTGGAGGTTGAAACGGGATCGTACAAGTACGAATACATCGATAACCACACCGTTCGCATTCTTTCCTACACGGGTACGAACGATAAGCACGCGCTGGTCATTCCCTCCGAGATGAACGATAAAACGGTTACGGCGATTGGAGACGGTGCGTTTGCAAACCTCTCTAACCTGACTGCCGTAACGATCCCCGCAACGGTTACCGAGCTTGGCGCAGGTGTGTTTGCTTCCTGTAAGGAGCTCAAGAAGGTCAATCTTCCCGCATCGCTCAAAACGATGGGCAAGGGTGTGTTCTACGATTGCGTCGCACTCACCGAGGTCGTTTTTGCAAGCGGATCGGCACTGACCGCAATTCCCGAAAATGCATTCCAGAAATGCACCGCACTGACCGAGATCGCACTTCCCGCATCGGTCAAGTCGATCGAAAAGGGCGCGTTTGCCTTCTGCACCGCGCTTGCGGAGATCGCAATGCCCGCGGGACTTGAGAAGATCGGAACACAGGCGTTCTACAGCTGTACCGCACTGACCGAGATCGCGCTTCCCGCAACGCTTACCTCCTGCGAGATCGCAGCGTTTGCGCTTTGCACCTCTCTCGCAACCGCAACCTTTGCGGATACCGCAAATTGGAACGTGGATCTTTCCACGAACGAGAGCTGCGTAACGGCACTTGTAACCAACTACAACACCGCGCTCGTTAAGAACGCACAGTAATAAAAAAAGAGCCGTCCGGTGGGGTTATCCCAAAGGACGGCTCTTAAAGATACGGCATATCTTGAAGGAGGTATGCCGTGTTTTGTATTTGCCCGGAAACTTGACAGAGACGTAAACGAACAAAGGGGCTATTACACGGAAATAGCCCCCTTGAACATATTTGTCTTATTTATTTTGCAAACACACCGTAGATCAGCATCAAATATCTGTCATTGTTGGCGGAAAAGCTTACGCTTTCGACCTCGTCCGAGGGATCAGCGGGAATATCGAGGCGGTTGGCAACGTATCTCTCGAAATTTTTGTCGTATCCGAACGTCACAAATCTTCTCGATTTTGCGGCGACAGGGTCGATCCTTGAAGATCCCTTGAGAGCAAACGCCGTAGTGATATGCTCCCCGTTTTTGAGAGATAAGCTTTCTTTCCTTCCGCTTTTATAATTTATGCATATTTGGCATGCCTCCTCGCCGTAAGCACCGCCGAGAGGATAGCCCGACGTCACCGACGTCAGCCCTATGACCGAAATGATCTCGGTGCGACGGCAGAGCGGAAAGAAAATAGATTTCTCCGATGACACCACCGTGGGGATCTTATCTATGGGCGCACCCGATTCAAATATCGGCCCTATCTTGATCTGCCTTGCCCTCATTCTGCTCCTCGCATTGATATCCGGCTTTGGAAGGATCTCAAGGAATCGGCTGTCCTCGGGCGAATCGAGCTTTGTATAGCCGGACAGATCGCCGAAAGCCTCGGCTTCCCGAACCCAAAAATCATTTCTTTCACAGGCGGGCACAACCTCGTCAAAAAGCTTAAGCCCCTCGCAAAAAGCATCAAATATAAGCGTTGGACGTCTGTATCTGTCTACAAGAGCCTCCTTGAGTGCACCGTCAACGCACGCCGGTCTGCCTCGGTTATAGTCGTTAATCTCGGCAAAATACCAGAAAACAGCTCCCGCAAGGGCACCGTCATCGGAGTTTGCATCGTAAAGCCTTTTCATATTGCTCATAAAATCATAGAGCAAATGAGGATTGTCGTAGACGTAATAGCCGCCCCATTCGGTGAACAAGAGAGGCTTATCGTGAAGCAGCTCCGCGCTCGTTTGCGCTCTCTCAAAGGTTTCATAATACGGATGCATCGTGTAAAAATCAAATCCGCACCGATTATAGTGGAAAAGCGTTTCCTCGTTCGTCATACAGTTTGCACCCGAAACGAGCCTTGTCGGGTCATATTTGCGGCATACGGCGGCGCTGTCAGCCAAAAACTTCTCGGTAAATTCGCACTCGTTAAAGCAAAGCCAGAACACAATGCAGGGGTGATTGCGGTCGCGGATGATCGTTCTCTTCAAAACCTCAATACTACCGTTCGCCACCTCAGGAATAGAGGTGTCCGACCACCAAAGCCCCGGCTCCTCCGAAACCATAAGTCCAAGCCTGTCCGCTATATCCAGGATCCTTTTATGATGCGGATAATGAACGAGCCTTACGAAATTACAGCCCATTTCCTTTATCATACGCATATCGTTTTCCATCTCGGCAGGGGAGGGACAATGTCCGCTGTCGCCCACCATTTCGTGCTTGCAAACACCCTTCAAAAACAAAGGCTTGCCGTTTAAAATAAACCTGTGGCGGTCGCACGAAAATTCTCTGAACCCGACGCTTGTGGTGTAAACGTCGCAAATCTCCTCGCCGCAAGCAAGGCTTACCTCAAGCAAATAAAGCGTCGGCGTGTCGGGTGACCAAGGCTGAACCCCGTTGACACGCACGGTAACCGTCTCTCCCGCTTTTTGCATATAGGAGGAAACGGTCTCACCGTCCAGAGAAAGCGCGATCTGAAAGCACGCATCCGACGGACAATTTGCATGGATCTCGACGGAGAAATCCGCGTTTGCGTAATGATCGCAAAGACTCGACTTGAAGAACACGTTTTCAATATGATTCTTGCCTCGAAGCTCAATGGAAACGTCGCGTATGATCCCACCGAAATTTTCCCACCCGTTGCTCGGGCCGAACGCTCTGTTGATATCCTCAAGCACGACGGTAAGCGTGTTATCCTTTCGCTTTAAAATCTCTGTCACGTCAAATTTATATTCACTGTAAGGGAGCATCCCGCCTAAAGCCACGCCGTTGAGCGTGACCTCGGCGTAATAGGTTATTCCGTCGAAAATCAAAAACATTTTTTCGGAAAGCGCAGGCATATCAAAGCACTTAACGCACTCCGAGCGTCCGACGGGCAAACGGGAGAAGGGAACGCTTACGTCAGAAAAATCTCCAAAGCCCACCCTGTACTTCCACATTCCGTTAAGCGACACCGTTTCCATTTTTGTCATGCTCCTTTCCGTTCTTTTTATCGATTCTTATACGCGCCGAAATGATGGAAACGATTCCAAACACCTCGCAAAGGATCCCGCCGAGCGAAAACACCAGGCAGTTATATACAAGCCAACAGGGCGAATTGATCAATCCGCAAACACGGATCGCCCCGGAATCCTTCATGGAAAGCCCGACGGTCATAGCCCCCATTCCTATCAGCGGAAGAATCTCGACCAAAAGATTAAACGGCGTCGGTTCCTTCCCGAATGCGGCGAAAACGAGTGCGTATAATGCCAGGTACACTGCCATAAATATGCCGTTTACGAGCTTTACGGGAATTTTTAGGCGATCCTTATTGATATACACAATAGCGCGCGCGATGCCGATCACGTTCAGCAGTCCCCCCATCAATGCGTCGAGCATAAACATATTCACCGCAAAAAGCACCGATCCCATAAGCTGGCAAAGGATCACGCTTCGCCTGCTTTTAAACTGATACGCGGCAACGTTTGCCGCCATTGCAAGGATTCCGATTATCTGAGCTGTAAGTATCATATATTTCCCTTTCTCAGCGCATAGGGGTATGCCTCAAGCGCAAGCCTTGCCGCTCCGAATGCCGCGTTACGAATGCTTTTTACGGTTATTTCAGCGGCCGCTTGGCGGATGACCGTCTCGCTGTAATTTTGTTGGATGGACGGAAGAATCATATCCTCATATTTTGTAATTTCTCCGCAAATAATGATCTCGTCAAGTGAGATCATATTGCAGAAATTTCCGAGTGCGATGCCAAGCTGCTCTCCCGCAAGGGCAAGCGCGTTCTTCTTTTCGCTGTCCGACAAGACATCAATATAGTCCACGTCCGAAAGCTCAAAAAGCCGTTTGCCGCCACCGATCGCCGTATATCCAAGCTCAAGAAGCCCACCGTTGAAAAATCCGTTGGATTTGTATATCGCCGCACCGATCGCCTTGTCTATTCTCAAAAGCATTTTGCTTTCCCTTGCTTCGTGATCCATACAACCAAGAAGCATACAGCTCGGATCATGCTCAACGACCGCAAGAACGCTCAAAAACGGCGCAACGTCCTTTTCAAAATGAATTTTTATATGATCCGAAAAATTCCAGCACCCCGAATCCGCTTCCTTGATTCCTTGCATCGCAAAGCCGGAAATACATATATCGGGGAATTTATTTTGCATTTTTGTCACCGCAGAAAGTACGTCCCGAAGCAATTCGCTTTTGCTGTCTGTGGATAAATGAGACTTGCACTCGTAAAGCTTTTCGCCCGCAAGAGAGCAAACGCAGCAAGAAAGTCCGGTTTTGTTTATGTCAACCCCAAGAATTTTTTTGCTGTCAGAAAGCGTCAGAATCGAAGGGATTCTTCCCTTTGCGTCGGTGGACGGTGCTTTCTCCTCTATAACCGTGCCGTCGGCGACGAGGATTCCGATCAGCTCCGATACGCATCCCCAGCTGAGCGAAAGCCTTGACGTGAGCTCGCGCCGCGTGATATTCCCCTTCGCACGTATCAGCTTAAGAATTGCGGAAAGATTGTCGAGTCTCTCCGCTGCTTGCTTGTCACTTGGCATATGCTTCCCTCCATATATTTTTCAACCGTTGATATAATTGATTGTATCACAAATCCTTATCCTTGTCAATAAAAAAAATAAAAACCGCAGATTGTTTTTCTGCGGTTTTGTTTTTATTGCAGTCGCTTGCGCTCTTCGGACGTGAGGGAATAGGATTCCCACGGGGCAAGCTGATCGTAGATGAGGAGCGTGCCGTAGGCATCGAGGTCATAGTTGACGTCCCCGTTGTAGTAAAGATCGACAAACACGCCGACGGTATCGGGATGGATCTCGACGTTGTCAAAGGTGTAGCGACGGTAGTTATAAAGCCTTGTGGATTCTCGGAGCGGCTCTCCGCTTGCGTGGATCCGCGTTTTCTTGAGGTTGTCCGCAATCAGATTGTCGGAGGCATCGGCGGGGGTCAGGTCGGTCGTGAGCGTGAGCGTGACGTCATAGTGATCAAGCTCGCGGTCGGGGATCCCTTCAAGTCCGTAATCCTGTGCAAGATGCTTGAGGGTGCTGTTGTTGTAGCGTACAAGAACCTGCAATTGCTTTGCCTGTGGGACGTAGACGTATTCAACGACCGAGAAATAGCCGTAATTATTTTTTGCCTTGGTAATGGAGGCGTGGTCGGTCTGATGCTGTAGGATCAGCTCGTCTCCGTAGGTTGCGTAAGCTGCTCGGAGCTGCTCGTTTGCGGACACTCCCTTGGTTTTCTCATAGTCCTCCGAGGCGCAGACACGCCATAGCAGAATTCCGCTGACACAGAGAATGAGGAGCAAGAGGAGCAATCGCAGGATAGTGCCGACGATCCTTGGGGCACGGCTTCTTGCCATAGTCGTTTCTTCCTTTCGTTTGGATGATAGAGATCAGAATTTGAGACGGTCGAGTGCGTTTTGCAGAATGATCTGCGCGGAGAGCGTATCGATCACGCCCTTGCGGCGCGCACCGCGCGTATTGGTTTCGTTGAGATAGCGGGAGGCGCTTACCGTGGTCAGCCGCTCATCCATCATCACGATGGGGAGAGTGGGCAGACGCTCCTGCAGAAGCGATGCAAACTCACGGCAACGCTCGGCACGGAAGCCCTCGGAGCCATCCATATTTTTGGGAAGCCCCACAACGATCGCGCCCACACGCTGCTCCGTGGCGATCTCCGCCACCTTGTTTGCGGTCTTTTCAATGCCGCCTGGGGAGACGTAGCCGATGCCCGATGCGAGAAAACGGCTGATGTCCGAGACGGCAAGCCCCGTACGCGTATCACCGAAATCAACGCCCAGAATGCGTCCCTGCGTGGCCTTTATATCTGCGAAGGTAGCTTCTTTTCGATCCACTGTGCCAACTCCTTCCATACGGTTTCCTTATCAAGCTCGTTGAGGATCTCGTGTCGCATCTCGGGGTAGAGAACGACTGAGAGATCGCTGAGCCCTGCCTTTTGCAGCCGTTCTCCGACTGCTCTCACGCCCTTTCCATAGCCGCCGACGGGATCCTCCTCACCGCTGACAACGAGGATGGGGAGCGACTGCGGCAGACGGGCTGCCCACTCCTTTTTCGAGACCTCGCGAACGAGCGTAAAGAGATCGTGGTAGCCGCGGAGCGTGAAAACGAAGGAGCAGAGTGCATCGCTCCGATAACGCGCGAGCACGGCCTCGTCTCTCGTCAGCCACGCGTTTGCGTCGCACTCCTTACCAAAGCGCTTGTTATAGCCCATAAAGGAGATGCGCTTGAGGAGGGGGGAGCGGTGGCGCTCGCCCTGCACGATCATCAGAAATTTTGCAAGGAGCATTCCAAGTCCTGCGGGTGTTTCGGGCCCGCCCGTGCCGCAATAGATCGCGGCGGTGTAGTCCTCGCCGTAGCGCGCGGTGACCTCGCGGACGATGAAGGAGCCCATACTGTGCCCGAAAATTACGAGCGGAAGCTCGGGGTGCTTTTTCTTCATCGCGAGAGAAAGCTCGTGGACGTCCTCAACCAGATAATTTGCGCCGCCTCCCTCTGCGGTAAAGCCGCGATCCTCCGGGGATTTTGCCGTTCTTCCGTGACCGAGATGATCGTGTCCGAACACCAAAAATCCGAGGGATGCGAGATACTCTGCGAAGGGGACGTAGCGCTCGAAATATTCACACATACCGTGTGCGATCTGCACCATCGCGCGCGGCGGTGCGGAGGGGGTGATGCAATACGCCGACAAAGCGGTCTTACCGTCGGTGGACGGATGCGAAAGGTATTCCATAACAGCCTCCTGTATCGTTGTTTTTTTGAATCAGAACTGCTCGGTCAACGCGCTCAGCTCTACCTCGCGCTCCTCACGGGTTGCGAGATCCTTGATGCGAACGACGCCGCGCTCTGCCTCGGAGCCACCCATAATGACAACGTGAGAGTAGCCCTCCTTGACGGCAAAGTCGATCTGCTTGCCGAACTTTTTCTGTCCGAGGTAGATGGATGCGGTAATGCCTGCGTCGCGGAGCGTATCGACCAGTGCGGTGTAGCGCTCGTAGGGAACGTCCTCAAAGCGGGTGACCAGCACCTTGATGCCGTCGCCGAAGGTCTCGGGAACGAGCTTGTGCGTGACGAGGAAGTTTTCGAGCGTGACGTCTCCCATACCGTAG
Source organism: Eubacteriales bacterium (assembly GCA_045632205.1). Lineage (GTDB taxonomy): Bacteria > Bacillota > Clostridia > Oscillospirales > CAG-272 > UMGS1865. Next base: position 2,782 of record JAZQWH010000119.1, on the reverse strand, counting down.
CCGACGCCCGAGATCTTTGCGTTCTTGACGAAGAGTCCGACAAGGTTATCGTATCTTCCGCCGCCGAACATGGCGCGGTTGTTTTCGGGGGCGTTGTCGAACACCTCAAATACGGTTCCCGTGTAGTAATCGAGACCGCGGATAATGCCGAAATCGAAGGTGCAATAGCGGTCAAGTCCCGTCTTCTTCAGGACGTCGAAAAGGGAACGAAGCTCGGCGGAGCCCTGCGAATCGGGGCAGATCGCGGTCGCCTCCTCAACGGGCATCGTGTAGAGCGCGTCGATGCGGGCGATCTGCTCGTCATTCAGTCCCAGCTCGTGCATCTCCTTCTCATAGACCTCGCGCGGGATCTTGTTTTTCTTGTCTACGACCTTGGAGACCTTGCGGCTGCCCTCCTCATCGGTTGCGGCGATCGCGGCAACGACGTCGTTGAAGAAGCGGCGGTTGTTGATGTGGACGGTGAACATTTTTTCATCCGCGCCGTATGCGCACATAATGTTGATGGCGCTCGTGATGATCTCAAGGTCTGCCTCGAAGCCGTCACAGCCGAAGATATCAACGTTGAGCTGCCAGAACTCGCGGAGTCTGCCGCGCTGGGGACGCTCGTAACGGTACATATTCGGAATGGAGAACCACTTGAGGGGGAAGTTCAATTCGCCCATCTTGCCCGCAACCATACGGGCGACCGTGGGGGTCATCTCGGGGCGGATGGCAAGATTGCGCTCGCCGCGGTCGGTGAAGTGGTAGGTCTGCTCGTTTGCGATCTCGTCGCCGCTTTTTGCCGCGTAAAGCTCGAGGGATTCGAGCATCGGGCCGTTGTATTCGTCAAAGGCAGAACGCTCAAGCACGTCGCGGATGACACCGAAGAACCAGTTGCGCAGGCGCATTTCGCGGGGATAAAAATCGCGTGTGCCCTTATAGGGTTGTGTGGAAAGCTTTTCACTCATGGTCATTGGATTCCTTTCGTCCAGAATTGTATACTTCTTTTACATCTTCTTATTATAACAGATATTTTTCCGCATTTCAATAGGGTAGGGAGAAAAAATAGGGGGATTCCTATGCGCGGACAGCCATTGCCTATCCTTGCTTGAGGAGATACTGCTTGGGCGTTATTTTAAAGTAGCGCTTGAAGGAGCGGATGAGATTGCAGGCATCGGAAAAGCCGCAAAGCTCGGCGGTCTGCTGTTCGGTCAAGCCTTGCCTGAGATAGCGGATGGCGTTTTTGAGGCGGCATTGAAGCACGTACTCATTGACCGTGGTGCCCGTGTATTTTTTAAAGGAGGTCATCAGCGTGGTGCGGCCGACCCCCAGCCTCCACGCAAGCTCGGAGGCGACGATGCGCTCGTTTGAATGCTCGGTGATGTAGGCGAGTGCCTCTGTGATGTGTGCGGGTGGCTCCTTCATCTCGCCCGTTGCTTCCATACGGTCAGCGATGAGGGAGAGGAGCATCAGCAGGTGCAGGCGCCGACGGAAGGGGTCGCTCTCCTGCTCCAGGCGGATGATGAGATCGTTGTATTCGCGGCACTCCTCCGCGGTGATGGAATGAACCATCCCGTCCTTTCCGAATACCGACGAGAGGCGTTGCCACTCGGGGACGTAGTTGACGATGAAATCACCCGAGAAAAGCACGTTTCTGCGCTCGTAGAGCAGATTCGGCTCGCAGACGATAAAATGAGGGGTGCGTGGCCGCATCAGAACCAGCCGACAGTCCGTTCCGCTCTCCGCAAGCCCCGGAAGCAGGACGCGCACGTTGCCCGAAAGGATGAGGCTGATCTCAAAATAATCGTGCATATGGTAGTCGGTCATTCGCGGCAGGTAGCCCCTATAGTGATCGGTGACAAGATCGTGCCAGGCAGTGCCGAAGCCGTGTCCGTCGAGGTAAACTGACATACTCGTTCCTCCGGTTTCTTTTTCTGCTTTTATGATAGCACGAACTTGAATGATTTTCAATATTTTTTTGAAAACAAATGAAAAAAAGAGCATTTTGAAACGTATTTTTGAACGATATGATAGTTTTTTGTACAATTGGATATTGCATTTTGAGGGACGGTTGCTTATAATAAAGATGAAAGTAAAGAAGAAAGGAATTTTTTTATGAGAAGAGCGTTTGATGAACACTGCGTACGCGCGGTTTCCGATCTTGGCGGCGCGTGGAGATTTCTGACCGATCCCGAGGATCGCGGCGAGCGAGAGGGATGGAGCGGCGGACTTCCTGCGGGAGAGACGGTTTCCGTTCCGTCGCTTTGGAACAACGAAAAGGGACTTTTGCATTACCATGACGTGGCTTGGTACGAAAGAAAATTTTATACCGCGGGCGGCACGCTTCGATTTGTGTTTGAAAGCGTACAGACTGCCTCGGACGTCTGGCTTGACGGCAAGCCGCTCGGCTCACATTACGGCGGATTTACCGCATTTGACTTCATCGTGCGTGACGTTGCGGCGGGCGAGCATACGCTCACCGTTCGTGCGGATAGCCGATTTGACGAGCATTCGATTCCGCAAAAGCGCGTGGATTGGTACAACTACGGCGGCATTGCGCGCGACGTGTGGGCAGAAACGCTTTGCGGCGTTTGCGTGCTGAACGGTCGATTTGAATACGAGCTTTCGGAGGATCTCAAGTCGGCAAGGGCGTTCGTAACGATTGAGCTTTATAACGCAGGCAACGACGCAGAGGAAGCGCCCGTTACGGCAACGGTTGGCGAGTGGGGGCTGTACGAGGGTACGGTCACGCTTGCGGCAGGGGAGAGAAGAACGGTCAGATCCGAAGCGATCAAGCTTGAGG
>JAZQWH010000118.1:0-12951 GCA_045632205.1 Eubacteriales bacterium | reverse complement strand
TCTTCATTCCCCCCGTTGCCCCCACCGTCGGTCAGGTACGCGCCTCCGACGCCGATCGCTAAATTACCAGACAAGGAGTACGCTATGCCACTCAATCTCAACCAAGTTCAGCTTCGTATGAGCGCGGGATTGCCCCAACAGTTCCCCACCGATCCTATGGTGCAGATCGCTTTTTCCGGTCGCTCCAACGTCGGCAAAAGCTCGCTCATCAACTCGCTCCTCGGCAGAAAGAGCCTGGCACGCGTCAGCTCCGCCCCCGGAAAGACCATCACCGTCAACTTCTACGACGTAGACAAAAAGCTCTTCCTTGTCGACCTCCCCGGCTACGGCTTTGCAAAGCGTCGCCCCGAGGATAAGGAAAAGTGGTCTATGCTCACAGACGGCTACTTTACCCAAAACAAGAACATCGATCTGCTCCGCCTCGTGGTCCAGCTCATCGACAGCCGCGTAGGCCCTACCGCAGATGACGAAATGATGCTCTCCTTCCTCACACAAATGAACATTCCCTTCCTCGTTGTTGCAACCAAGGTCGATAAGCTCAATGCAACCGAGCGCAAAAAGGCAATCGAAATGTTTGAAAATCACCCGCTCATCCCCAAGGAACCGCCCGTGCTCTTCTATTCCTCCCTCAAAAACGAAGGAAAGAACGAGCTTTGGAACAAGATCTTGGCGCTCACGGGTCTGAACTGAGGGAGGCATTATGACAGACAAGACCTTTGGCAAAAAGACCCCCGACGTCCTTTATGAGGAGTGTCGAGGCGCATATCTGATCGCTCTTGAGCGCGGTACGCTTCACGCCGCAAAGACCTCCGACGGAATTTACCTCCTCGGCGGCAAGACGGCGGACGGAGAGACGAGCGAGGACGTTATTCTTCGCGCCTGCCTCGGCATCACGGGCTATGACGCATCCGTTGAGGATTTCGTTGCCGATACCGACGTTTACGGTGAAAACGGTACGCACGAGACCCGCACCTATTTCTGCGGTACACTCATCGAGCAGATCACCTCTCCCACCGATCCCGCCTATACGCACGTGCAGCTTTCCCTGACCGATCTTGACCGTTTGACGCTCGAATCCGACCGTTACGCGGTTGAGCAATCGCTCTCTATGCTCCGTGCCGACGCGCACGGCTCCGACGACGAGGATCTCTGATTTCTTTGAAAGGAATTTCCTATGCTATTTTCCATCCTTTCGGGCAACAGCATCCAATCCATGCTCATCAGCCTCCTGCTCACCATTCCCGTAGTCGTTTTCGCTCTCTCGGTCCACGAGACCGCGCACGGCTATATCGCCTACAAATGCGGCGATCCGACCGCCTATAACCTCGGACGGCTCACCCTCAACCCCATCAAGCATCTCGATCCCATCGGCACCGTCGTGATGATCGTATTCGGCTTCGGCTGGGCAAAGCCCGTCCCGATCAACACAAGAAACTTCCGCAATCCCAAGCGCGGTATGGCGCTCTCCGCCGCCGCAGGTCCCGTATCCAATCTCATCGTCGGTGCAATCAGTGCCGTCCTGTTCGGCGCACTCTTCGCGCTCCACTTCTTCCTCCCCTTTCTGGGAGCCTCGAAATTCTGGATCACCTGCGTCTATTGGCTTGAACAGTTTATGTGGATGGGAGCAATGCTCAACTTTATGTTCGCATTCTTCAATCTCATCCCCGTACCGCCCTTCGACGGCTCGCGCCTTGCCCTGGCATTCCTGCCAAGCCACACCTATTTCAAAATTATGCGTTACGAGCGAGAGATCATGTTCGGGATCCTCATTCTGATGCTCCTGCTCTCGCGCCTCGGCTTCTCCCCCTTCTCGTGGATCGCCGAAGCCCTCACCGAGCTTATCGCGCAACCCGTCGCAGACGGCTGTGCAACGCTTCTTCAGAAGCTTCTCTGAAACAGAAAGTAATCCGATCAAGGAGTCGTAAATGGAATCTGTCACCTATCGGATCGATCAGTTTGAAGGCCCGCTCGACCTCCTGCTGGCTCTGATCCACAAAAACAAAGTGAATATCGAGGACATTCCGATCTCCCTGATCTGCGATCAGTATTTGGAATATATCCAAGCTGCGCAGGACATGGATATGGAAATTGCGGGCGAGTTCATCGTGATGGCGAGCGAGCTGATGCTCATCAAAAGCCGTATGCTCCTGCCGCGCGTTACCGAGGACGAAAAGGATCCCCGTGCAGAGCTTGCCGATGCCCTCCTGCGTTATCAGCAGGCAAAGCAAGCCGCACAGAAAATGGCTCCGCTCTTCGCCCTTTACAGCGGACGTATGGTCAAGGATACGGACGAGATCTCGATCGACAAGACCTTTGTCACCGATCAGCAGGTCACATCGCTCTGTGCCGCCGTCCGTCGCATCATAGCCGCAAATGAAAGCCGCCCCAAGGCGGAAAAGCAGGTCTTTGCACCGATGATCGCCAAGCCCATCGTCCCCGTTGAGGTCAAGATCGTCGGCATCCTGCACAGAATGGAAAAACACCCCAAGACCTCTATGAAGGAGCTGCTCTCGGATGCAGTCTCCCTCCCCGATCTCATTGCAATTTTCCTGGGAATCCTTGAATTGATCAAGATCAAAAAGATCCGCATCGAGGAGGATCCCGATTCCTATACCGTCATTCACGGCTCCGATACCCAATTCAGCATCGGCGAGGAGGAAACGGAGGAGGAGCGTAACAAGCCCCGTCCGCGTCCCGCCGACAACGAGCCGATACCCCTCTCCTCCAGAGCGGAAATGCACCGCGAGCAGCGCAGGATCATTCGCGAGCAGAAGCTTGCGGAGAAAAAGCGCTTGCGCGAGGAGGAGCGCGCAAGACGCGCGGAGGAGCGCAGACTTGCCAAGGAGGCCGCCGCACGCGGCGAGCAGATCTCTGTCGCGATCCCCACAGACGAGCCCCCTGCAGACGACAGCGATCTCGAAGCCGAGGCAAAGCTGCTTGAGCTGATGGACGCGCAGATCTCCGATACCGACGAGGATCTCATGGACGATCTCGGTCTCGATATGCAAAAGGTCGTCGAGCAGATGGCAAAGCAGGCACGGGAAATGGAGCTCCCGTTAGAGAATTCAGAACATTCCAACGCATAAACGAAGCACGCCAATATTAAGAAAGGTCCGCACGAATTTATCTATGGAAGAAAAGAAACAACAACCGATCCTTGAGCCGCTTACCACGGCACAGGAGATCGAGCAGGCAATCGAAGCGATCCTGTTTGCCGCAGGCTATCCGATGCGGTACGACAAGCTTGCAGAGGTCTTGGGCTTGAGCGTCAAGGACGTCAAAAATATGGTCCGTGAAATGGCAAAGCATTTTGAAGAGGAGGAGACCTCCCACGGAATCATTTTGCTGCAATTCCCCACAACCTGTCAGTTAACCACAAAAGAAAAGTATGCCCCCTACATACGCGAGGCACTTGGGATCCGCCGCGGCGGAAACCTCTCGGCATCCTCTATGGAGGTGCTTGCCATCGTTGCATACAACCAACCCGTTACGCGTTCCTTTGTCGATCTCGTAAGAGGCGTGGACAGCTCCTATGCCGTCACCTCCCTGCTTGATAAGGGACTGATCGAGGCGGCGGGCAGAATGGATGCTCCGGGACGCCCGATGCTTTACGTTACCACCGACAAATTCCTGCGTGTCTTTGGCTTGAACTCGCTCGATGAGCTTCCCGAAACCGAGGCACTCAGCGTTGCCGCCGCACAGGCAGAATCCGAGGCAGAGGCAGCTGCCGCAGAGGAGGACGCAGAGCCTGCGGCGGACTACACCGAGCCCGTCGACACCGAGGAGCAGGACGTTGTGTTTGAAAACGGAACCACTCCCGCCGAGTTGACAGAAAGCGAGGGTAGCTGATATGAACCGTATGATTATGACCGAAAGGAGGATCACATGAACGCACTGATCATTATTTTGGGCATCGTGCTTGGAATCATCCTGCTCTTGCTTCTCACCGTTCTGTTCGGCCGTGCAAAGCTGCACATCACCTGTCAGGGCAAGCTCCGTGTGGTCGCCTCCATCCTCGGCATCCGCTTTACGCTCTACTCGGATAAGCCGAAGAAAAAGAAGCAACGCCTGCTTCACCGCTGTGACGATCCCGACCGCGTGCTTGCGAGGGAGCTGAGACGGCAAAAGCGGAGACTTCGGAAGCAGGAGCGCAAGCTTCGCCGCAAGCTCCGTCGGCAGGTGAAGAAAAAGACCAAGCAGTTCAAGCGCGGTCAGCCCGATCCCAACATCATCGAAAATCTTCAGATGATCCAGGAGCTTCTCAAAAAGCTTTACAAGCTGACAAAGGGCTCCGTAAAGATCAAGGTACGTCGTATGCACGTCTACATCGGCACCGAGGACGCCGCGAAAACCGCGGTCACCTACGGCGTTGTGGTACAGACGGCGGCTTGCCTGCTCGAATTCATCGACACCTTCTTTGCAAAGATCCGTCGCAAGGACGGCGCAATGAAGATCGTTCCCAACTATCTCTCCGAGACAACCACCTCGGACATCGACATCTCGATCTCCATCGGATTGCGCAAGGCGATCTCCATCGGACTCGGAATGTACACCTCCTACAAGAGTGAGCGACGCGAGGCACTCAAAAAGGCGCGCGCACGTGTGGCCCTCAAGGAAGCAAGAAAAAACAGTAAATAAAAAAATAATATAAAATCACATACATGAAAGGATTACTATCATGGAAAATTCTATCAAGGACATCATCAACAATTCGCTCGAGCAGATTCGTAACGTTGTGGATGCAGACACCATCATCGGTCAGCCCATCCGCACCGAGAGCGGCACGATCATCATCCCCGTCTCCAAGGTCTCCGTTGGAATGGCGACCGGCGGTCTTGATCTGCCTCTGAACGGCGAGAACGGAAACAAGAACTTTGGCGGCGGCGGCGGAACGGGCGTTACCGTTTCTCCCATCGGCTTCCTCACCGTTTACCCCAACGGCGCTGTTGAAATGCTTCCCATCACCCCCGCACAGACCTCTCCCATCGAGCAGATCGCTGACATCCTCGATCAGACGCCCGACATCATCAACCGCATCAAGTCCGTCTTTGTAAAGGATGAGCCCGCAGAAGAGCCCGAGGAGATCCTCGCGGCAGCAGCGGCTGCAGCAGCACAGCTTGAGGAGGACATCAAGAACGAAAAGCCCCTCTCCAAGAAGGATGCAAAGAAGCTTGCAAAGATCCAGAAGAAGGAAGCTGCAAAGGAAGCAAAAGAGGCGAAAAAGGCAAAGAAGTAATTCTTCTCCCCCTTTAACCTGACATAAACTCAACTCCGGGAAAATATACATGTATTAAAATGTATGTTTCCCGGAGGGTCTTATTATGCCAAAATGCAAAAAGCTGCTCGCATTTTTTCTTGCGGTCTGTCTCATCGGAGCAACACTCTCCCGCTCTGCGGTCGCAACGGAAGCGGACACTCCCGTTCCATTCCCGAGTGTCTCGGCGGAAAGCGCGATTCTTTTAGAGGTGGAGAGCGGTACGCGGATCTATCAGAAAAATGCGGACACTCGCCTTCCTATGGCAAGCACCACCAAGATCATGTCCGCACTCGTTGCATTGGAGCTTGCCTCTCCACAAACGGTCATCAAAGTCCCTGCGTGCGCGATCGGCACGGAGGGTTCCTCTGTTTATCTGGTCGAGGGAGAGGTGCTCACGCTGGAGCAGCTGCTTTATGCGGTTCTTCTCGAATCGGCAAACGATGCGGCGGTGGCGGTAGCAGTCGGCATTGCAGGCAGCGTGGAGGCGTTCTCAGACAAAATGAACGAGCGCGCAAGAGCAATGGGTCTTTCCGACACGCATTTTTGCAATCCGCACGGTCTGGATTGCGAGGAGCATTATACGACCGCCTATGAGCTGGCACGGATTGCACAGATCGCCCTGCAAAACGATCAATTCCGCGCCATTGTTTCTACGCGCAAGACCACCATTCCCCACGCGGGAACAGACGGTGTGCGCCTGCTTGTCAACCACAACAAGATGCTTCGCCTTTATCAGGGGTGTATCGGAGTCAAAACGGGATTTACCAAGCATAGCGGTCGGTGCCTCGTTTCTGCGGCTGAGCGCGACGGGGTGACGCTCATTGCGGTCACACTCAATGCGCCAAACGATTGGAACGATCACCAAGCGATGCTCGACTACGGATTTTCGCGCTATACATCGGTCACGCTCTGCGAGGCAAGGGCGCTTCAGTATGCGCTTCCCATTGTCGGCGGCACAGATCAATACGTCACGCTCGTCAATCCCGCCTCCCTCGTTCGGGCACTCCCCGTCGATCACGGAGAGATCACCTGTCGGATCGAAGCCAGGAGATTTGAGTTTGCCTCGGTCGATGCGGGCAAGCAGCTTGGCATTGCGCGCTATTTTTGCGACACGGATTGGGACGGCACGCAGGAGCTGATTGCTGAGCTTCCGCTCGTTTCGGCATACTCCGTTGCCCGAGCAGGCGCAAAAAAGACGCTTTGGCAGCGCATTTGCGCGTGGTTTGGACATTGATAAAAAAAGAAAGGAAAAAACGGCTATGGCAGAGCTTGTTCGCCTGCAAAAATATTTTACCGATTGCGGTGTTCTCTCCAGGCGTGCCGCAGAGGCGGAGATTGCCGCCGGGCACGTCAAGGTCAATGGGGAAATCGCCTCCGTGGGAGACAAGATCGATCCTGCCTGCGATCGCGTTGAATGGAAGGGTAAGCCCGTCCGCCCTCCGCAAGATCAAAAGCCGATCTATCTGATGCTCCACAAGCCGCGCGGCTGCGTCACAACGGCAAGCGATGAGCACGGACGAAAAAAGGTGACCGATCTGGTTCGAGACGTCCATACGCGCGTCTATCCCGTCGGTCGCTTGGATATGGATTCCGAGGGGCTTTTGCTTCTGACCAACGACGGAAAATTCACCAACCGCCTCACGCATCCCCGTCACGAGATCCCAAAGATCTATCACGTCACCCTCTCCCCTGCCCCCACCGAGGAGCAGATTGCGGCATTGCGCGCACCGATGGAGCTGGACGGCTACCGCCTGCAGCCCGTTGAGGTTTTCCGCATTGCGCCCGACGTGTTGGAGATGCATTTATATGAAGGAAGAAACCGACAGATCCGCAGGATGTGCGAATCGGTCTCTCTCAAGGTCTGCCGACTGCGCCGTGTAGCCATCGGTGATCTCGCGCTCGGCACTCTGCCGCTCGGAAAATGGCGGTATTTAACTGAGGAGGAGGTACGCTACCTCACCTCCGATCATTCGTAAGCAACGAAAGGAACCCAAATATGCTGGAAGTTTTACCCATTCAAAATAAGCAGGATCAGGAGGCGATCTGCGCGATCTGCGGCATCCCCTACCGTGTGGAAATGCTCGCGTATCAGGCGCTCGTAGACGGAGAATTGCGCGGAATTTGTCAGTTCACGATGAGCGCCGACGGCGGAAAGCTCGTTGATTTTGCACACGTCCCCGAAAAATATGAATTTGAGCCGATGTTCGTCATGGGGCGCGCTGCTCTCAATTTTATTGACCTTTGCGGCGTTCATCGCGCCTTTTTCGACGCCGCGTACGACAACGAAACGCTGATCCGTGCCATCGGTTTTACAAAAAACGCCAACGGCAGATATGAAATGGACCTTACCGATTTCTTCAAGGAGCCCTGCCAACACGGAAAAAAATAAGCAATTTGGTCTGTTTTGGTAAATTTTACCATATTTTTACAGAAAAATTTGGGAAAGATTTTGTAAAAAACAGACTTGAAAACATTACCATATTATGGTAAAATATTACTGTAAATATTTGGAAATTATTTTACGGAGGATATTTTACCTATGGAATACAATGCAAAAATTCTGATTGCAGACGAAAGCAGCAGCGCACGAGCCGCGCTCCGAGACGGACTGAACCGCTACGGTTTTACCAACGTGGAGGAGGCGATCAACGGTGAGGATGCCCTGCTCAAGATCACGAGACTCCACCCCGAGATCGTTCTGATGGACGTTTGGCTCTCCAAGCTCGACGGCATCGGCGTATTGCGGAGCTGTCGGAGTATGGCGTGGGAGAAGGACAAAAAGCCCTCCTTTGTCATCGTGTCCTCGGTCTCCAATCAGAATATTTTTATTCAGGCAACCGAGGCAGGCGCTGACCTTTGCCTGCTCAAGCCCGTCAACGTGGGCAGCCTTTGCGAGCACGTCGCGGAAATTTTGGAGGGAAGGCGAAACGCGGTTCCCGCGGCGGCAATCCAAGCGGAGACTCGCACACCGGACATCGAAACGCAGGTCACGCAGATCATCCATCAGATCGGTGTTCCCGCACACATCAAGGGCTATCAGTATCTGCGCACCGCCATTCTGCTCACCGTCAAGGATTCGGACATCATCAATTCGGTCACAAAGATCCTCTACCCCAGCGTGGCAAAGAAATACCAAACCACAACAAGCCGCGTCGAGCGTGCCATCCGCCACGCAATCGAGGTCGCGTGGGACAGAGGCGACGTGGATACCTTGAACAGCTACTTCGGCTACACCATTCAAAACAATCGAGGAAAGCCGACGAACAGCGAGTTCATCGCCATGATCGCAGACAACCTCAGACTGAAGTATAAAATGTTTTAATTATCAAGGAAAAAGATCCTCTTTAGAGGATCTTTTCTTTTTATAATTTACTGTAAAAATCTATTCTTCATAGGTTGACATTTAAAAATCATGACTTTATAATAAAGGTATCACACTTAAAATTTGTTTTTACGAAAGGATCGTATAGTATGCAAAAAAATCTGCTTAACGGCGAATGGTCGCTCACCTTCACCCTCCCCGACGAGGATAAGAGGATCGAAACCACGGTCAGCGTCCCCTGCAACGTAGAGCCGTATTTGGTAGCGTTAGGGCTCATCGACGACTATATGCCCGCCGACAATGCATTCTCAACACAAAAATTCGAGGCGGTGGACGATTGGACCTATACCAAGTGCTTTGACGCACCCGAAATTGCGGAAGGATATACGCAAAATCTTGTTTTCGAAGGCATCGATACCATCGCGGAGGTCTTTCTCAACGGAGAAAAGCTCCTCGATTGCAACAATATGCACCTGACCTATCGAATTGACGTTACCAACCGACTTAAGAAAACATGCAACGAGCTGAAGGTCGTTGTTCGAAGCAGCGAGCTATACGCGAGAGAGCATCTGCACGATATGTTCTCCTCCTCGCGCGACAGTGTGACCAACTACGATTCCTACGCACACTTGCGCAAGGCGCGCCACCAATGGGGCTGGGACAACGCACCGCGCCTCATTACCTCGGGCATTATCCGCTCCGTCTACCTCGAGCAGCTCCCGCCCAAGCGTTTTGAGGAGGTCTATCTCTTTACCGACAAGATCACAGACGACTACGTTCTGCTCGGGGCAAACTGGATCTATAAGACCTCAAAAAAGGTATTTTGTAACCACCGTATTCGCGTTTCGCTATTGGACGGTGACCGCGTGATCCATTCGCAGGAGGATCCCGCACTCTTTGTACAGGGCTCGAGCAGCTACGTGGTACCGCGTGACAAAATTTCGCTGTGGTGGCCCGCTGGCTTTGGCAAACCAAAGCTTTACACCGTCCGTTTGGAAATGCTTGAGGAGGGTGAGGTCGTTGCGCGCTACGAAGCGCCCTTCGGTATTCGCACGATCAAGCTCGATTGGACCGAGGACACCTCCGACGAATGCCCCGGAGAATTCGTTTTTTACGTCAACGGTGAGCGCACCTATATCCGCGGCACCAACTGGAAGCCTCTCGATCCGCTCGTTTCCCTTTCCGACGCAAAGCTAAAGGAAGGTCGCGCGCTTGCCGAGATCAAGGCACTCAACTGCAACATGGTACGTGTTTGGGGCGGCGGCATTTACGAGGACGAGATCTTTTACGATTTCTGCGACCAAAACGGTATTATGATCTGGCAGGACTTTATGTTTGCCTGCGAGATCCCGCCAACGGATGACGAATATTGCAAAACCGTAGCGGAAGAAGCGACCTTTATCGTCAAAAAATATCGCAACCACCCCGCTCTTGCAGTATGGTGCGGTGACAACGAAAACGACAAGGTCATGCAACACAAAAATCAAAATTCACAGGCACTTCCGTCAGACAATAAGATCTCCCGCGAGGTCTTGAAAAAGGCGGTGCTTTGCAACGATCATTTCCGCACCTATCTCCCCAGCTCTCCGTTCGTGTCCGACAAGACCTATATCGAAACCACCAAAGGGGAGCTGATCCATCACTCGACCGAACGGCATCTCTATGCGGAAATACACCTCGAGCCCTCCGCGATCCGCGCGTGTAAAAGCATTTTCCTTGGAGAAACAGGACCTTTTTGGACAAGCGCAATCACTTTAAACAACCGTATTTTTGCGCGAGAAAAAGCCCGTGCCGAACGGCTCTGGAATGTCCCTGTAGAGCTTTCCGTGGCGCGAAACACTACCAATTTTCATCAAGACGAATACTATTTTAAGAGATGGCGACAGTCGGCAAAAACAAATTGCGAAAAGCTTCTCGGCAGGGATTTTGCGTTTTCCGAGCTCCACGATTTTTCAATCGCGCTCAATCTCCTATGCGCGGAGGATTATAAGGATCTGATCGAATATTGCCGCACCAGCCGCCCCCACAAGACAGGCGTTATTTGGTGGTCGCTGATGGATATGTTCCCCATGCTCTTTAACTACTCGGTCATCGACTGCGACTACAACCGTAAGATGCCTTATTATTGGATTCAAAAATCTCAGCAGGAATTCGCTCTCATGGCAGTTCGAAAAGAGATTGGCGGCAAGCTCGCGCTTTACGCGGCAAACGATACCCTCGAGGAGCACAAGGCGGAATACACAGTCACCGCCTATGAAGAGGATCTTTCCTCGCACGTGATCGCGTCAGGACTCTGCACGCAAGCAAAAAATGCCGTTGGGCTCATTCGGCAAATCGAAGAAGGCGATCGCCCGCAGCTTCTGATCATCAAATGGACGGAAAACGGAAACACCTATTTTAACCACGCCTTTACTCAAACGACCTCATACGACGTCATGCGCGCATGGGTCGAGATCATCGGCCGCGAGGGTGGCTTCCTTGACGATCTTCTTGAGCTAAAATAAACACACACCGCCAACGCAATCAAGCAGACTGCATTGGCGGTGCTTCTTTTTATGGACTCGTTCTATTCTAAGGGCATATTCTCCTCCCCGCCCGCGAGCAGGATCTGATAGCAGCGGTCGTCGTTGACGTCCAGTCGCACGCCTTCCATATGCAAAAAGCGTAGGTTGGCGTAATTGTAGGTGGAAAGAGGGCGGTCAAGCGTGCTATCCGCCACGCCATTGAGGTCGCATGGGACAGAGGCGACGTGGATACCCTCAACAGTTATTTCGGCTACACCATTCAAAACAATCGTGGAAAGCCGACGAACAGTGAGTTCATCGCGATGATCGCGGATAATTTGAGGTTGAAGTATAAAATGTATTAAGAAAAATCGCACCGTATGCCTACAAGGTCATACGGTGCGATTTTTGCAATTATTTTCCCTCACCAAAAAGCAAGGTCTCGAGTGAAACGTTTAAAACACGTGCAATAATGACCAGTTCAATATCGGTTACAAATCTCTTTCCACATTCTATGCGTTGTACGGCGTTTTTGTCCACGTCCATTCCAAAAAGCTGTAACTGCTCCGCAAATGCTCGCTGTGACATTTTCGGAGACCTTGATTGGCGAAGTCTGCTTACCTGCTCGCCACAGATATTGTTTTTTCCTTCCCTCGTTTTTACTTTAAACATAAAAATCCCCTTTTTTGACATTCAGTGCTTGACATTTTCTTAATTATATGATATAATCAACCCACTATTGACATTCACAGAATGTCAGTTAAAAAACAATTCCAAAAAAGGAGAAAAAGAAATGTCAAAGAAGCTTTTATGTATTATCGTACTGATGCTCACACTTGTTTGCTTGCTTGTTTCGTGCGACGATACAAGCAGCTGTCAACACACGTATGTGGAATCAATTTATAAGGAACCAACTTGCGGAACTAATGGTAAGGGAGATAAATTGTTCACCTGTAACCTTTGTGGCGACTCTTATATAGAGTATAATGCAATTCCTGCATTGGATCATGATTATGTAGAATCCATCCTTCATGAACCATCATGCGGAACTAACGGTAAAGGAGATAAAAACCTCACATGTAATCGTTGCGGTTACACTTATACAGAATATGATGTAATTCCCGCATTGGAGCATGAATGGACTCCAGCAACCTGCACATCTCCAAAAAAATGCAATGTGGGTGGAGAATATGAAGGAAGTTCTCTCGGTCACGAGTTTAGCGAAGCCGATGGAACTTGCACGAGATGCGGTTATGGTGTAAAATTTATACTCTCTCAAACACCTACTATTATTTCAGAATATAATTCCAAAGGCTCGCTAACGCAGGCATGTAAAATTGAAAGTATAAAAATTGAGAGAATACAAAAATACAGTTATTCTACGCCGTATTACGAATTAGCTTTTACCGTACAAAGAACCTACCACAAAGAAGGCAACAATTATAGTGCATCGGCTATGTTCGGATGGAAGTTATACGATGAGGATGGTGTGGTCTTTGAATCAGGAACAGGCTACACAGCTGGTCAAATAAAAACCGGAGAAAAGTCCAAGGAAACAATCAGATTTTATATCGGCGACGATAGCGACGAATTACAAGAAGGCAAGACCTACAAACTTGAGCTAATTGACATTAGTTAAAATTCTTCACTAAGACAGCGAGCCGTGATAGCGGCTCGCCTCCCCTATCCCCCCACAAAAAAAGAGCAAGCATCGTCTCGGCGGTGCCTGCTCTTTTTTCATCAAAATTTCCTGCGGTGCTTGACAAGTTTTTTATTGTATGCTATAATATATGATATAATAGCCCTTAGAATAGGCAAGAAGAACGTTCGACATCAAAAATGCATCGAAAGAAGGAGTCCGCTATGGA
>JAZQWH010000117.1:0-13032 GCA_045632205.1 Eubacteriales bacterium | reverse complement strand
GGCCGTGTGGCATTCCTTTCGGATGCGCCGATTTCCGTTCAAACCGACTCTCGCACGCTGAAAATTCAACAGGGAGACGGATTTTTCTACGTTGAAGCTGAGAAAAATGAGTGTATTTTGCAATTTTTACGGTAAAAGTAGGGTGTTTTTGTAAAAAAGAGCGTTTTGGTACTTGCCTTTTTCTCAATTTCTTTGTATAATAGAAGCAGTCGGGACGAAAACGTCTTGACTGCTTTTTGAATGACGTTGGAAGAATGGAAGGGTTAAAAAAACTTGAATACCCATTTACAGCACAGACAAAGAATGAAGGCGAAATTTCTCTCAGGCGGTGCGGCATATATGGCACCACACGAGCTTTTGGAAATGCTTTTGTATTTTTCCAAGCCGCAGGGAGACACCAATCCGTGCGCGCACGAGCTTATCGAGCGCTTTGGTGGGATTCGCGGCGTACTCAATGCCGATCCCGATGAATTGATGAAGGTCAACGGAGTGGGCGAGCATACCGCAACGCTCATCAAGCTTCTTCCCGAGCTTTTGCGCGTTTACGAGCAAGAGATGCACGCCGCGCCGAGATATTGCAAATCTCTGAGTAAGATCGTGGAATTCCTGCATCCCAATTTTGTTTCGGCAACGCACGAGCGCCTGTATCTGCTCCTGCTCAACAACCGAATGGAGCTGATCGACAGCGTTCTCGTCGCGGAAGGCACGGTAAATAAATGCGACGTGCTGCTGCGGATGATCACGGATCGTGTGCACGCGAAGAACGCAAGCTTTGTCGTGATGGCGCACAACCACCCCGACGGAATTGCTTCGCCCTCGCGCGAGGATCTGGTGGTGACCAACACCGTCTTTCATCATCTGAACGCCATTGACGTCACGCTCCTGGAGCATATCGTCTTTACCGAAACGCATTTCTATCCCATCCTCAAGAATTCGATGGGCTCGATTTACTATGAATATGACGTTGCCAATCAGGCAAAGCAGAGATTGGCGGAGAATTTCTACGACGTTAACGAAAACACCTACGAATTTCGCAAATTCTTTGACCTTGACGGCAAGGAAGAGCAATAAAAAAACGACACACTCCGATAAAGGGTGTGTCGCTTTTATTTTCTGCCTTTGGTGGTGTCGATCTTATGGCTGAAGTATTTGTCCCAACGGCGATGGCGGCGGCGTGTCAGGAGGCATTCGGTTGTGATCCAAGCGACGATCAGAAGCAAAAAGCAGATCGCACCCGCTAAAAACGCACGGTTTTTGGTCAGGGATTGGATCGCCTTAAGGCTGGAGACAAGACTGCTTCGCTCTGCCGTGCCTGCGGTGTAAAGCTCCGCCGTGCCGATGATCCGATCTCCGTAGAGAACGGCAACGTAGCCCACGAACGTCCCCTCCGCCACAGGCGCCTCCAGCTCGGTCTGTGTCAGTCGGATGCTGAAGCGGACGTCCTTTCCAACCTCGGCGGTGGAGGGAAGATAGTAGGAGATGGTTTCACGGCTCTTGACCTCGACCGCGCTCGTTACGTCCGAGACGGTTACGGGAATGGTGCAGATCACGGTGTCGGGCGTGACAATATCGAGATAGGTATAGAAATGATAGACGTAATTGATGAGGCTGTTTGCAAGAATATACGCTTGGTTATCCGCCACCGTTTCGCTCTCCGCACAGCCGAGGATTACGCAAATGTAGCTTTCCTTGCCGTTGGAGGCGGAGGCGACGATGCAGTCACCGCCGTTTGTCGTGCTTCCTACGCTCATGCCGTTACATTTTGCGTTGAAGTGCTTGTTGGTCTCGGTCGCCTCGATCATTTCGTTTCGGTTATAGATCGTGCTTCCGATTCCCTGAATGTAATAGGAATCCTTTCCCACACAGAGCATATAGAGCGGATTTTGGTATGCCGTTCGCGCGATCAGCGCAAGCTCCGATGCGGTGGTAAAGGAGGAATCGGAGGTGCCGATGAGATCCTGATAGCTTGATTCCGTGGCACCGATCTCCTTGGCGCGTGCATTCATCAGTGCAACGAATTCCTTGGTTGATCCCGCGGTCACGATCGCTAAGATCTGATAGGCGTCGTTGTAGCTTGCACAGAGCGCGCAGTAGAGAAGATCTCTCACCGAAATGCGGACGCCCGCCTTGAGAAAGCGCGAGCGGTGTCCCACAACACCTGCGAGCATTTCCTTGGTAACGGTGACCGTCTCGTCAAGTCGGTCTGCAAGCTGCTCGCAGAAGAGCAGACCCGAAAGGAGCTTGACCGTTGAGGCTGCGGGGAGAAGTGCGGACTCGTTTTGCGCGTGAACGACGGTGTCGCTCTCTACGTGGTAGAAGTAGACCGCCGCGGCATCGGACGTGTCGGGGAGCGCGGAATCGGCTGTGACAGAAGTCGGTATGATGGCGAGGAGAGAGAGGAGAGACAGAAAAAGGCAAAGCGCCTTGAATGCTTTTGCTTTCATTTGTATCTCCTTTCCTGTAAAAATCAATATTCCTTGGCTGTCTGCAGATCGCGTGCGATCTGCTCCTTGAGTGCATCCTGAGAATCAAACCGCATCTCAGGACGGACGAAGTGCAAAAATTCAACCGTGATCTCCTCGCCGTAGAGAGAGCCGTCAAAGTCGAGCAGGTGCGTTTCGCAATTGACGGAGGCGGCTTGATCGACGGTGGGGCGAGAGCCGACGTTGGTAATGCCGCGAAGCTTTTTTCCATTCGGAAGCGTGCAATCGGTTACGTAAACGCCGTGACGGGGAATGAGTGCCCCTGCGGGGAAGGCTTGATTGAGCGTGGGGAAGCCCCACTTGCGCCCCAATGCCTTGCCGTGCAAAACGGTGGAGCAAACCGAGTAGGGAAGAGTGAGGAGTGTGGTTGCCTCCTCCACCCGTCCGTCCTGCAAGCAGGCGCGGATGCGCGAGGAGCTGACCGTTTCATCCTCGTAAAGAATGGGATCCTGCACCTCAACGGGAATATCGAGGATCTCACGGATGAGAGACGGAGTTCCCTTGCCGCCCCTTCCAAAGTGGTGGTTAAAGCCGCATACACCTCCTACACAGTGACAGAAATCCCGCAGGATCTCGGTCAGAAATCGCTCGGGCGTGAGGTCTCGCAGTGCCTCAAAGCTTGCCACGAATGCAAGCTCCATTCCCTCGTCGGCAAAGCGGCGAAGCTTTTGAGAGAGCGTGGTGAGGTGTGCGGGCGGATTCTTGGAGAAGTAGTCCGAGGAGGGAGGATCAAAACAAAAAACTCCGCAAGCGGCATCGGGTGAGCGGTGTTCGCGGAGTTTGAGTGCCGTATTCATAAGCGCGCGATGCGCAAGATGCACGCCGTCAAAGTTTCCGAGACACAGCACGCAGGCGCGCGGAGGCTCGATCGGCTGCATCGTTTGCAGGGAGAGACAAATAACGCCGTTCATCGGTTACTGAAACTCGAGGTAGTTCTCTACCAGCTCGCGCATCAGCTCGTCGCGATCCAATCGGCGGATCAGCGTGCGTGCGTTGCCTGCGTTGGTGATATAGGTGGGATCCTCGGAGAGAAGATACCCGACGATCTGCCCGATGGGATTATAGCCCTTTTCGCTGAGTGCGGTATGCACCTCGCGCAGGATTTCGCGGTTGGTCATCTCCTCCGGAGCGCTTGCCGTTTGATTGGTGGATTCCATAATAGTATCCTCCTTGAATATCATAGATACCTTTATTATAAAGTCTTTTTCATCTTTTTTCAAGGCTTTTTTATAAATATTTGGGACAAGCGATCAAAAAAACGCAATTTTTTGTTTTTTGCTTGACGGAGCGTGCTTTTTACGATATACTGTATGCAGTTCATTCTGAAGGAGAAAAATATGAGAATTGTGATTCTGGATGCGGGAACGCTTGGAGACGATCTTTCCATGGCGTGCTTTTCGTCGCTTGGAGAGGTGACGGTATGGAGAAGCACGGCAAACGAGGAGATCGCCGCGCGCGTTGAGGAGGCGGAGGTCGTCATTACCAATAAGCTCCGTCTGAATGCCTCCAATCTTTCCAATGCCGAGCGGCTCCGACTGATCTGCGTGACCGCGACGGGATATGACAATATTGATCTTGATTTTTGCCGTGCTAAGGGAATTGCCGTTTGCAACGTGGTGGGCTACTCCACGCAGTGTGTCGCGCAGGTGACGCTCTCGATGGCGCTCTCTCTCACCACGCACCTTTCGGAATATGCCGCATACGTCCGCGACGGCAGATATACGAATGGAGGATGCGCGAATTGCCTCACTCCCGTCTATCACGAGATCTTTGGAAAAACGTGGGGAATCGTCGGATTCGGGAATATCGGCAGACAGGTTGGCGAGGTTGCAAGGGCACTCGGCTGTCGCGTGCTTGTCAATAAGCGCACACCCGTGAAGGATTGGGAATGCGTGGATTTTGATACGGTCTGCCGCGAATCGGATATTCTTTCCATTCATACGCCGCTGACCGAGCAAACGCGCGGATTGCTTGACCGTGCGCATATCGCAATGCTGAAGCGCGATGCCATCGTCATCAACGTCGCGCGCGGCGCGGTGACCGACGAGGGGGCGTTGGCGGATGCGATCGCGGAGGGGCGACTTGGCGGACTCGGCGTGGACGTTTACAGCGCAGAGCCTTTTCCCACGGATCATCCTTATCAAAAAATATTGCAGTATCCCAACGTCTGCCTCACACCGCATATGGCTTGGGGCGGCTTTGAAACGCGCGTGCGCCTGCTTGAGGAGGTCGCGCAAAACATCCGCGCCTTCCGTTCGGGCGACCGCCGCAACCGCGTGGATTGAGGGGTTTTTTGGAAAAATGCTTGACAATATAGGAATTTTATGCTAAAATTAGTCAAATAATTTTTCCAAAAGTACTTGACAGATAAAGAAGGTCGTGCGACAATGATACATACGCGGATAACGGCGTAATTTTGTTGCACAGAAAATCAAATAGAAACAGAAGCAGTCGATAAGGCACGGGAATCCGCGCCTTATCGAATGTTTTAATTTTAAAAAAGGAGGAAAATGAAGATGATGAAACGGGTAATTTGTGTGCTGCTTCTTGTGGCTACGTTGCTTTGCACAGCTTCCTGCGACCTTGGCGATATTAACATCAATCTTAACGGAAACAATTTCAACGCAAACGTGAGCGGTGAGATCAACGGCAGCGTGGGAATTGGAGACGGTACGACAATGCCGCCGACCACCACAACCACGACCACGACCACGACTACGACTACAACTACAACTACAACCACGACTACAACAACGACTACGACTACTACAACACCGCCGACAACGGAGACCACTCCTGCTCCGTCAAGCCCCGCTAACCCGATTACGACGGAATCGAATGGATATCAGACAATCAATGAGATCGTTTATTCATTAGCTGATGGTCTATATTTAAGAGACGGTGCAAGCACAAGCGCAACGGTGTTAAAAACTGTTAATTTTGCAACCGAGATGACGCGCATCAAGTACAGCAAGAACTGGAGTGTCGTTGTACTTGAGAATACCGAATACTACGTAATGTCCGATTACCTCACCACCGATGACCTCGGGCTTAAGTCCTTTACGGCTGTTTCCCCCGAGAAAACGATGCACGCGATCATCGAGGGGGTCAACGTTCGCTCCTACCCCACCACACACTATCTCGCAAACGAGAAGACCTTCGTCAAGAAGCTCAGTAGGAACGATCTCATCACCGTCATCGCGGAGAACGAGAGCTGGTATCAGATCCGTATGGACGGCAAGAAGTACTACGTTTCCAAGGACTACTTTGAGGAGGGCGACGTTCCCTCTCTCGCAGACCTCGGCGACTTTGAGGGAAAGTTCGAGCGCGACAAGTTCTCCGCCCCCAAGAAGATGACCGTCAATGAAAGCAGTGTCAACCTCAGAAAGTATCCCTCCTCCAAGGTATATTCCCAGATCCTCGGCACTTACAACAGAGGTATGGAGGTCACCGTTCTTTCCATCACCACCATCAACACCGAGAAGTGGGCACAGGTTCAGGTTCTGACCGATCCCGGTGATCCTGCATCCGCAACCTTCAAGGCATACATCTATGCAGAGTGCCTCAGCAACCTCGCAGGTGTGGACAACGCCAAGTTTGAGACGCTGATCGCACACTTTGATCTCGATGAATACACCACTCCCAAGACGATGTGGGCATCCTCCGATCTCGGAACCAATCCCCTGACCGTTCGTTCCACCCCCACCACCGAGGATGATAACAGGGTCGGCGTGATCTACAAGGGCGACGAGGTTACTGTCTACGCTGAGGGCAAGGGCAGCTACGAGGGCTGGTACCTCATCAAGTTCTCCGACAACGACACCGCAGAGGGCTACTACTTCGTTTCCGCAAACTTCATCACCCTCATTCAAGGCGGTGCAACCACTCCCAAGGCAAACGACTACGAGAAGTACGATTCCATCACGGCTTGCACGCCCAAGACCAAGACCGTCGTTGCAGGCGGTGCATACCGTTATCTCGCTCCCGAGCTTGGAACCGACAACAAGTACGGTGATCCTCTCGCAGCAGGCACGACCGTAACCGTACTCGCAAAGGGTACCTACGGAAGCAACTACTCCGTCTACTTTGTCAAGGACAGCGACGGAAACTTCTGGTACGTCGACCAGAACAAGGTTCAGTAATCAACAATCGCCCGACGGCATCCGTCCTCGCTCGACGCGTGTGTGCGGCATTCGCCCGTCCCGAATCCCCGATCTGCCATTTTGTGGCAGATCGGGCTTTTTTTAGTCCTGCTTCGTCCCGATAAAACAGAATCGGCGCACGGCGTTTCGACCGTTTCCTCATCGCCTTTGATGTAAAATAGATGCAAACCGAGAACAAACGGGAAAGGAAACGGACGGAAAAATGCAAGAAAAAGTGAAAAAAAAGAAAAGTCGGCTGACCGAGCGATTGGAGGCGCGTGACGTGAATCGCTCGCGCGCGTGGATCGTGCGTGCGGTCGTGGAATTGGTGTTCGTAGGGATCGCCTACGTAATCGGGAACGCGCGGCTGGCGTTTGACACCGCACCGCTGGGGATCGCCCTCCTTTGCGCGGGGCGGCATCACGTGCCGTCGATCCTTGCGGGATTGCTCCTGTCCGCAGTGTTTTTGCGGCGCGAGGATGCCATCGTCTATCTTGTAGCATACCTTCTGACCTTCCTTGTGCGGCTCCTTTCGCGCATCCTTTTGGGAGAGTCGGACGAGCGGACAAGCCTGCGACACACGGCACGGCAAAAGCTGAACGCCGCACGGGAGGCGATGCAGGAGGCAGGGCAGGTGCGCGAGAGTGGGCCGATCCGCGCCGCACTTGCGTATCTCTTTGGAGAGCAGATCCGATTGCGTATGGCAACCGCGGCAGTCACGGCAACCGCACTCTCCCTCTATCGCGTGATCCTTGGAGGATTTACTTATTACGATTGGTTTGCGGCCCTTTTTTGCGCGTTGGTCGCACCCGCCGCAACAATGGTCTATTCGGTCTATCTTGATGAAAAGCGGGAGATCAAATGGGCGTACCTGATCTCGGCAGGATTTTTGCTCTTCTCGCTGATCCTTGCATCGGTTGGACTTTGGATCGGGCATTATCCGCTATCCTATCCTCTTGCGCTCTTCTTTACGCTCTACGCGTGCTTGCTTCACGGAACGGCGGCAGGATGCGTTGCAGGCGTTTTGTGCGGTGTTGCCATCGATTTTGCCGTCGCTCCCGCGTTTTTGCTCGCCGCAACGGTCTTTTCCTTTTTTCAAGGCAGACGGCGCGGCGTTTCGGGAATTTTGCCTGCCGTGCTTTGCGCCACGGCTTGGATCCTCTATGCAAAAGGCGTTGCGCTGCTACCCGTGCTGCTACCCACGCTTCTGCTCGGCGGTGCGTGCATCACTCCCGTTTGCGCTTGGGTACGCTCCAAGGAGGAGAGCGTGGAGAAGGAGACGGAGGAACCCGCAGATAAGACGGATCGGGAGCCGTCCGAGCAGGAAATACAGCGACGGATGGCGAGGGAGCGGCGCGAGGACTCCAACGAGCGGCTCCGCGAGATCTCGGAGGCTTTTTCCTCGCTCTCCGAGGTGTTTTATAATCTCAGCGATCGCAGTCGCCGCCCGGGAACGCTCGATCTGCGCTGTATCTGTGACCGCGTGTTTGAAAAGCATTGTGGAGATTGTCCGAGCAGAGGCGTTTGTTGGGGCTTGGAATATTCCCAAACGCTTGAAATGACGGGTGATCTGATCGCATCCCTGCACACACGGGGGACGGTGGATCGCACGCAGATCCCGTCGCACATTGCCGCGCGCTGTCCTTCTGCGGATCGCATTCTCGCGGACGTCAACGTGGAGTGCAAGCGGCTTACGGGCGAGCTTTTGAAGAACAACCGTACCGAAATTTTCGCAATGGATTACGAGGCGGCGGCAAGCATCATCTCCGACGTGCTTGAGGAGGACGCAGGGGAATATGCGAGAGACGCCGAGCTGGAGGGGCGTGTTGCGGAATATTTGCGCGACGTCGGCGTACGCTTTGCCTCCCTGACCGTTCTTGGGAAAAGAAGATTGCAGATCCTTTTGAACGGCGTGAGCGTGGAGGATGCAAGTGTCACGGCGAGTACGATGTGTGACGATCTCGGAGAGATGTGCGGGGTGTCCTTTGCAAAGCCTCGGTTCGAGGTGGACGGCGGTGTCTGCACGATGGTGATGCAGGCAAAGCGACGGATCGCCGTGCAGGGCGCACAGCAAAGCGTTGCCTCCGAGGGGGACGTCAGCGGCGACACGGTCAATCTGTTTTCCAACAGACGGGATTACTTTTACGCAGTCATCAACGACGGAATGGGGGCAGGACGCGAGGCGGCGCGTACGTCAAGGCTTTGCTCCGTCTTTCTTGAACGGATGCTTCGAGCGGGGAACCGTGCGTGGACGTCCTTGCGGATGCTGAATAATCTGATCCGCTCACGGAGTGTGAGCAGTGCGGAGGAATGCTCCTCCACCGTAGATCTGTTGGAGCTTGACCTGATGCGTGCGGAGGCGGCGTTTCTCAAAAGCGGTGCATCCCCGAGCCTTGTGGTGCGCGGGAATACGGTCTATCGCTTGCAGGCGGGGACTCCTCCCATTGGGATCTTGGGGAGCCTCGATGCACAGGTGCGCAGGTTCTCTCTCAAGGCAGGAGATACCGTTGTACTGATCAGCGACGGGATCGAGGAGAGCGATCCCGAATTGCGTTGGCTGACGGGCTATCTCGCCACCTCCTCGTCTTGTACGCCAGAGGAGATCGTCTATTGCGTCTGCCGTCACGCCTCCGAGGGAGGATGCCGCGACGATTGCTCGGCGATCGCCCTGCGCATTGTCGAGGCGGGAGAATAAAGAAAACGGTGTACCGAACGAACGGTACACCGTTTTTTTAGTCAAAGCAACCTGCAAGGAGCTTTTTGAGTAGCTTTTTGATCGGTGGGATGCGCAGGAGAAAATAGAAGCCGATGGCACCTGCGGCATTGAGGATCAGATCGTCCACGTCACACGAGCCAACCATAAAGAAGAGCTGGAGCGCTTCGATGAGCGCGACGGAAAGCAGGAGCGTCGGGAGAAAGAAATACCATTTGCGCTGATGCTTCCATAGCAGGGGGAGAAAGAAGGCGAGCGGCATACAGAGGCAGAGATTGCCCAGAAAATTGAGCGCAACGTAGGAAAACGAGACGTAGCCTCGGATGAGTCCGCGGATATAAAGCTCGTAAATGCTGCGGAAGGGAACGAAATTGACAAACCACCTCATATAGTGCGCGCGTTCGTCGCGGAAGCTGACGTTGTTCAGGAGAAAATCTCCCGTGCGCCCCATTGCCACGTCGATCAATGTGAGGGAAAGAAGCAGGTAGAGGTAGAGCGCGAAGAAGAGATAGAAGAGCCGTCTCAGGGTGATGCGGTCGCCCGTCCGTTGCAGGCGCAGACGGCCTCCGCAATAAAAAATGAGGCAGACCGACACCAATGCGACAGCACGGAGAATGGGATTTACGTAGCTTTCGGTAAAACGGATGAGGACCTCGACGGTAACGTAACCGATCAGCAAAGCAATGCCGAGACCGAGCACGGCGCGGTCTGCCGTCAGCGCGCGCAGTACACGTTTGAAAAGCTGCTTCATTCGGTTGCCCTCCCTTCCTCGAAGTGATTACAGTATAGCAGAAAAAAGAGAAAATGTCCATAGCTCCCGATCTAATTTTTGAAAAAAACTTTTTGTCGGTTTACAAGAGACGGATTGTGTGATATAATGAGAAAAACAAACGGCACGATCGCCGAAGCTCAGGAAAACGGGAGAACAGTATGACAACATTGATCGTTGTCCGACACGGACAAAGTATTTCCAATATCAAAGGTACCTTTACGGGGCATCTCGATTCACCGCTCAGTGAGCTTGGTTTGCTCCAGGCGGAAAGAACTGCGGAATATCTCAGAAATAAGCAAATTGATGCGATCTATTCAAGCGATCTTTGCCGCGCGATGCAGACCGCCGCACCGATTGCGAAGGATCACGGACTTGCGATCCTTCCCGACGTGCGCTTGCGCGAGATTTGCGGAGGCGATTGGGAAGGGCGCACGGGCGAGGAGATCGCACGGATCTATCCCGAAAATTACGAGACGTGGAAGACCGACGTTTACCGCGCAACTCCGGACGGTGGAGAGAGCGTTTGCGAGGTTGCCGCTCGCGTAAACGAATTCCTCGGGGAAATATTGGAAAAGCACGAGGGGCAGAGCGTGGCGATCTTTTCGCACGCACTTGCGGTTCGCACGCTTGCCTGCTCTTGGTTTGGACTTTCCTTACCGCAGATCAAGGAGGTTCCGTGGTCCGCAAACGCATCGGTATCCATCGTGCAATACGAAAAGGACGGTACGTCAAAACTTGCGCTTTACGGCTACAGCGAGCATCAGGGAGACCTGAAAACGGTGCTTTCCAAGGGGCTTGCGTAATTGTATAGTGAAAAATATCATTAACGGAAAAAGGACAGAGAGATGAAGCGAACGAAATGGGGGCACTTCATATTCTCTGTCCTTTTTTCTTACAGCCGTCCGAGGTATTTGAGCAACGGGACGGGATCGTTTGCGGTAATGAGATCGGCGCCGAGGGAAGCGCAGAGCGCAACGTCCTCCTCTGTGTCTGCGCAGTACATATGAACAGGCATCCCCTTTTTGAGATAGAAGGGGCACAGCTCGGATCTGACGAGATGCATATTCAGTCCTAACTCCTCATACCAATCGTAGGAGTCGGGCGCAAATTCCTTCATCTGGAAGTCGGGATAGCCCATCGTTCTGCCGTTATATTTTTCCTTGACGTAGCGAATGATGCGCGCGTTGAAGGCATAGAAATAGCAACGCTCAAACACGCCGTACTGCTTCAGGAGTGCTACGGTGAGGTCAACCGTTTCCTCGGTGTATTCCTTGATCTCCACACCGTAGAGCAGATCGGGACGCATCGCCGTGCAAAGCGTGAGCAGCTCCTCAAGAGAGGGAACCTTGATTCCCCTGCCGACGAATTGATCTCCGAATTTTTTTGCGTAGCCTGCGTCAAGCTCACGCGACTGTGCAAAGGTCATATCGCGCAAATGACGGTCAACTCCGCAGGTTCGAAGCGCGTTTCCGTCGTGCATCAGCACGGGAACCTTGTCAGAGGTGAGCCAAACGTCAAATTCAACTGCGTCCACGCCAAGCTCCAGGGCTGCCTGAAAGGACGGGAGCGTATTTTCTGGGTACTTCGCGCAATAGCCGCGATGCCCCTCCACAACGATTTTTTTCATAGTCGATCTCCTTGCATTGGTTTGTTGATTTCATTATACCCGAATTTTTTTCAAATTGCAATAGGTTTTGTCTAATGAAACGGATGGATTTGCCGATCGAGCGTGCAAGACGGCTTTCGCTTCCGAGGGAAATGTTTTGGAAGATTGTGGGATGGATTTTATCAAAACGATTGACAGAATGCTTCTTTTGTGATAAAATAAGGTATCTATCACCGCAAAGGAGACAACCAATGAAGTTGTTTTTAAAAAATATCGGTATCTTCCTTCTTGCTCTGCTGATGCTTTGCTCTGCAGCTTCCTGCGCAAAGGAGACGGAGGGGGTTGAATACGTTGGCAATCTCGCGTTTTACGATCTTGGCAATAACACCCTTGCTGTAGGTGTTGCGCCGGAATGCGAGAAGCTGATCACGGCGGAAACGATTCCTGCGGAGCACGCGGGGAATCCTGTTGTAAGGATCGTTCGTTCCGGCTTTGCTAATTGCGAAAATCTTTCCTCCATCACGCTTCCCGACGGGCTCGTCGAAATCGGCATCTCTGCATTTTCCAACTGCACGTCGCTCACTGAGGTCAAATTTTCCGAGCAGTGCAAGCCCGTATCGATTGGAGATTACGCGTTCTCAGGCTGCTCCGCAATGGGGGCGATCAGCATTCCCGATACCGTTACGGACATCGGCTCGTATGCGTTCTCCTTCTGCGTGTCGCTTGAAAGCGCAGAGCTTCCCGATGCGCTGACGGTGCTCAAGCCTCACACCTTCTATCAGTGCGAGACGCTCAAGTCGATTTCTATCCCCGATACGGTGACAGAGGTTGGAAAGTATGCCTTTCTTGACTGTGAAAGCGTGAGCGAGATCAGGATCGGCAAGGGTGTATCGATCATCGGTCAGTATGCCTTTAAGGGCTGTGATATGCTTGAGAGATTTGAGGTCGATGCGAAAAACGGAAGCTATTCCGCTCAAAGCGGTATTCTCTATGCAGGGGACAATTTCGTAGCGATCCCCAATCAGCTCAAGGGTGACGTCGTCATTCCTGAGGGTGTTAAGGCAATTCCGTCCTCCACCTTCGCGGGACAGAGTGAGATCACGTCTATCTCCATTCCCACAAGCGTCATCTCCATCGGCGGTAGCGCGTTTGCGGGCTGTGAGGCACTTGAAAAGGTGACCTTTGCCGATCCGAACGGCTGGAGATATGACGACAGCTCGCTTGGAAGTAAATTCTTTGCCAATCCGCAGAACGTAGCAAAATATATCACGGGAGATTTCTCCACCAAGGCGTGGAAGAAGAGCAACTGATAAAAA
>JAZQWH010000116.1:0-8309 GCA_045632205.1 Eubacteriales bacterium | reverse complement strand
TGCTCTTTTTTCATCAAAATTTCCTGCGGTGCTTGACAAGTTTTTTATTGTATGCTATAATATATGATATAATAGCCCTTAGAATAGGCAAGAAGAACGTTCGACATCAAAAATGCATCGAAAGAAGGAGTCCGCTATGGAGAATAGAAAAACCAAAGCGCAAGCAGCCCACGACAGAAAGCTTCTCAACTCGCTCGTAAAAGAGCCCGTTTGGTCGATCATCGTCTGCACCGCTTTCCTGATCATCAGCTTCATCACCGCTGCGATCTTAGCAGTGATGTACTTTGGCAGCGAGGAGCCCATTCCCGCTTATTTTGACCTGTTCATTATGGGAATTGTGGACGTCGTTGTCTTCCTCGTCATCCTGCTCGTGATCCTCGCCCGTCGCTATAAGGACGTGCTCCTCCCCGGAGAAAAGATCCTCTTTGTCGGCGAGGCGCCTATCTGGCCCGTAGTCCTTTGCTGCATCGTGATCGCATTCGACATTCTCGCAATGATCGGTCTCGTTCTGCTCTTCTTCCTCCCGCCCGAAAATCTCTTCAGCGTCCTCTTTGCCTACGATACGCTCTGGCTGGTTCGTACGCTTCTGATCGTTTTGGTTGAGACGGTTGCCGTGGTCCTGATCGCGGTCCTCCTGCTCCGCCCCAAGTTCTTCCTTACCAACAAGCGCATCATCGGTCACTCCCGTCGCCGTTGGTATCGCTTCGCCCTGTACACCTCGCTCTTCTATACGTCTATTACATCCGTACACGTCAGCTGCTGGCACCACCTCTGCATCGGTTCTCCCGCAGGAGATTGCCATTTCTACTTCATTAAGAACGCGCCCGAGGCTTACAAGACGCTTGTAAAAATGCAGACCGAGGCAAAGAAGGAGGACGAGAATGAGGAGGATTACGAGGACGATTTCTACGACTACGATCCTTACTTTGCATACCGTATGCCTCCCGTAGGCTTCCACGCTCCCGCAGAGGCAAAGCGCGCAATTCCCCAGCCTGCTGCGCCCGCAAAGGCGGCACCTGCACAGAGCGCACCTGCTCCCGCTCGCGACTTCAGCGGCTACAAGAACGGCAAGCCCGTTGTTCCCAAGATGCCCCCGAAGCCCAGAGTTCCTAAGTTTTAACAGAGAAAAGCAACCCCTATATAGGGGTTGCTTCTTTTTATTCGCCCACCTCCCCGGCAAGCAGTGCCTGATAGCAGCGATCGTCGTTCAGCTCCAATCGAACACCGTCGACGTGCAAAAAACGAAGTGCGGCGTATCCGTACGAGGAAAGAGGGCGGTCAAGCGCATCGTCGGATTGCGCACAGACCAGAATCTCATCCGCACGCACCTCCGAAACGATCAGCGTATGGTACCAATCCCCCTCCGCGTTGGCAAGCTGAACGGGATCTCCGGGCAGAACGAGCGCGCGCTCCACCTCCCGTCCATAGGGTCCCACTCCTCCGTTCTGTCCCCGAAAGCGCGGCGTGCCCGTGAGAAAATCGTAAAAATATTCCACACTGCTCCAAGCAGGCGCGCGGTCCTCTGCGGACACGTAATACCATCCAAACGTTGGCGTAAAATTCATCACGCAGCTCCCCGCAAGCAGGCATTGCGAAACGAAATTGGTGCAATTCCCTCCAATTCCCGTAAAGTCAATGAACAGAGGATTTCGATCG
The DNA here is from genome assembly GCA_045632205.1 of Eubacteriales bacterium. Classification (GTDB taxonomy): domain Bacteria; phylum Bacillota; class Clostridia; order Oscillospirales; family CAG-272; genus UMGS1865. Next base: position 6,653 of record JAZQWH010000116.1, on the reverse strand, counting down.
AGCGCCCACCTTCTTGCGTACTCTACCGCACGTGCGCGGTTGTAAGGCTTATTGATCAGCAAGCTATCATCTCCCTTCTCCTTTGCAGTATATGCAAAAATCAAAAAAAAGGTTGGCGTTCGCACACGGAACACCAACCGATTTTTTTATTTTCTTCTGCTCTTCAGGATCAAAAGGAAGCTTCTGAGGAGCGGCAATGCGTTGATCGCCACGATCAGAGCGGTAAGCAGGATCGAGCAAAGGAGCCAGCCCTGCGGCTTTTGCGTCATTATGACACACGAGAGGAGCAAAAGGATGAGATTTGCACTCAATCGCGGCAGATAAAGACGGAAGCGGATCAACCTTGGAACGTCGATCATACGGAGCAGGAAAACAAGCCCGTAGCTTGCAAGCGTTGCAACCGCCGCACCGATCGCACCCATACGGGGGATCAGGATAAAATTGAGGATGAGATTGAGAATCGCGCCCGACATTGCGGTGACAAAGGAATTCATGCTTTTCTTTTTCACCATATAAACGGCGGCAAGGAAGGAAACGATTGCCTCAATTGCCACCGCACAAAGCAGCGTTGGCATAAAGGTTGCCGCCTCGGCGTATCGGTGATTGAGCAGAAGCGCGGTCAAAGGCTCGGTGAGCAGGATCAATCCGCTCGCCCCAATGAAGATGACCGACAGAAATCCGCCAAACACCTCCGAATAAAAGCGTCTTCCCGCGTCCTTATCCGAGGCTTGCGAAACGGCGGAATATTGCCACGCCTGCATAAAGATGCTTGAGATCAGATTGACGATCGTGGGGATCTTGTAGGCGGCAGAATAGATACCGTTGATCGCCTCGCCGCAATAATAGGTGACAAGATAGCGATCGGAGAGATCGGTGATCAGCCAGCAGACCGTTGTAGGCACCATCGGAAGGCTGAAGCGAAGCAGCTCCTTCATCAGGGTTCGATCGATCCGATCGATCGAAAACGCGCGCCAAAGGCGCTCGCGGATCACAAGGAATCCCGTTGTCAGCAGGTTCCCGAGAATCACGGAAAGCACGTAGCCCATCACGCCCATATCCCAGACGACAAGGAAAAGAACGTTGAGAAGGACGGTAAGCAAGGTGTTCAGTACTCCCTGCAGGGCAAACAGCTTCGGCTTATCCAACGCGCGGATATACTGTGAGCAAACCGAATGCAGGTTCGCCATAATCACGTAGAGCGGGATCATCCACGCGTATCCGTCAAAATAGGGGATCAGGAACAACAGCGGAGACAGGAGCAAAAAGATCACTGTACCGATGCCGAAAAGCACAATACTGCTCGAAAAAACCGCCACGCGGTCGGAGTTGCGCTCTGCGGCAAAGCGGAAGATTCCGTTTGCTATTCCCACGCACGCAAGCGGGATGATCAGATTCGCCGTGCTTGTCAGGATCTCCGCCGTACTGTACTGTGAGGTAGAGAGAAACGCCGTATAGAGCGGCATCAGGAGAAAAACCAGAAGCTTTGATCCAAACGTCCCGATTCCCAGCACGAGCGTATCCGAAAGCAGCTTTCTCTTACGGCTCATTTCGGATCGTGAAAGCGGGTAGAGGTGTCGACCTTTCCATCTCCCGTGGTATCGATATAAATTGCGTCGACCGTTCCGTCTCCGTCGTGATCAACAAAGGTACGTGTGCCCGTTTTGTGCTGTGCGCGACGGATCGAGAGGATCGCGCCAATGAGATAAACGACGGTAAGACCGATCACGCCCCATCCTGCAATACGGAAGAGGACGGATACGGTGTACGCGGGCCCGAGCAGGATCATCACCACACCGATGATCAGCTTGGGAGCCTCCTCGCGCAAAAGCTCGGCACGCTCCTTGGAAAAGATCAGACGAACGAGCGGAACAAGCACAAAATAAGCACCCATCAGAATCATAAACAGGCTGTTGTGGAAGAAGATCATCAAAATGCCCAAGACGGTTGCTACAAGAGAAAGCACGAGCATCAGCTTTCCCTCCGACGTACGGAATGCGGCAATACTGACAATCAGCGTGGGCAGATTGTTGATCACCGTCAAGATTCCCAATACGACAAAAATGATATTGAGCAGGAAATTAACGTTTACAAGGAGCAAAAACAGCCCCAAAAGAACGCCGAGCAACGTGGAGATGACAAGCCCCGTCACTGCGGATTTGATTGCATTATGCTTGATCTGACTCATAACAGACCTCCTCTTTTTCTTGATCAGTCGATTTTTTGTGCCCTTTCGACACGGAAAGATTGAGCAGAATGACCGCAAGGATCACCAAAGCAACACCGCACGCGCCCAATACCGTCATTTTCTCACGGTAAGCAATGACGCCCGTCAGCGTTGCCACAACAGGCTCTACTGAAGCGAGGACCGATGCACGTCCGCTTCCCATCCCCGTCAATCCGTAGGTATAAAGCAAATACGGCAGGACGGTGGAAACAACCGCGAGCAGAGTGACAGCCCCCCACGGAAAGCTTCCCTCTCCCATCATTTTGATCAGTGAGAGAGGCTTGACAAAGGGGAGCGTCGAGCAACCCGCAATGCAAAACGTCCAAAACGTAATGGTCATGGAGTGATAGCCGCGCTTGAGCGCATAGTGGCTGAAAATACTGTAAAGCGCATAGCCAAATCCCGCGCCGAATCCCGCAAGGATCCCAACGGGCGTGAGAACGGGCTTTTCAAGCAGAACGCCCGTAACCAGCACGCATCCCGCAAGTGCAAGCAAAAGAGCAATTGCGTGCGCTGCCGTCATCCGCTCGTGAAAAAGCAGAGAGGAAAGCAACGCCACGAAGACAGGTGCGGTATAAAGCAAAATGGATGCAACCGAAAGAGAGGTTGCGTTGATGGTGTAAAAATAACAGCAGTTGAAAAAGGTCAAGCTGCAAATTCCCGTGCCGAGGAAGCACCAAAGGTCGCGCAGACGGATCTTCAAAAGCTCACGACGGAGCAAAGCAAGACCAATCAGCATCAGCACGGATGCAAAGAAGGCGCGCACAAAGGCAACCTGTATGCTACTGAACCCTGCGGCATTGATCGCGCGCGTAAACAGACCGATCACGCCCCAAAGGATACCTGCAAAAATGACCGCAACCGCAAAACGTGCTTTTTTCATACGCGCTTTCTTTTTTTCTCCCAATCCAGAATCATCGGGATCGCGTTTGGATGTACGGCATCGGCAAGGCTCGCTCCGCAGTCAAGCAATCCGCGCACCTCGGTGGAGCTGAGCGTTTTGCGATCCCCCTCGGAGGGGAGAAGCTCGGTGCGAAAGCGCGGGTTATGCGCCGCGTTCCATTCTGCCATCTCCTGCTCGTAGGCAAGATCCTGCTCGTTTCGGTAGCCCTTGCAGACCGCATCCGCGCCGATCCTGTCATACAGATCGATCAGCATTCCGCGATCCGAGATCACCTCGACGTTTGCAAGAGACGCAAGCGTTGCGCGCGCGATCTCCACACGTGTATCCATATCAAAGCGATATTGCTTTGCGTCGTTGACCATCACCGCAACGGTCACGCGGTCATATTTTGCCGCCACCCGTGCAATCAGATCAAAATGTCCCAACGTCATCGGGTCAAAGCTCCCCGGTACGATTGCGTGAGACATCCCACTCACTTCCCTTCCAAGTAATTCAAAACCGTTACGAACGCGGCTCCGTAGCGTGCCTGCTTCGCAACCGTAAAACGTGCCGCAAGCGCGTCGTCTCCGCCAAACACGTCAGCCTCCGCGCCCGATTCGCAAACGATGATCGCGCCGTCCGAAAGGAGCGAACGCGAAAGCAGAAGCCGCAATGCCTCGGGGATCGCACCGATCGCATAGGGCGGATCGAGGAAAACAAGATCAAACGGCTCCCGAAGCGTTGCGGGGAGCGCGCGAAAATCCGAGCAAAAAACCTCGCAAAGATCGCCGAGGCGCGTTTTTTCAATATTTTTTTTGATGATGGCAGCTGCCTCACGGGAGCGATCGCAAAAGATCGCGTGCTTCGCCCCGCGGCTGAGTGCCTCAAGACCAAGCTGCCCCGAGCCTGCAAAAAGATCAAGCACACGCGCATCCCGCACCGAAAACTGGATCATAGAGAACACAGCCTCCTTGGTCCGCTCCAACGTCGGCCGCGTTGCCTCACCGGGAAGCGTTTCCAGACGAACGCCTCGCGCACGTCCCGTAATGATTCGCATCATAATCAGTCAATCCTTCCCTTCCTCGGTCATTTTTTCGTCTTTTTCGTGAAAATAGCGATATACGCGCTGTGCGTCCGTCCGCGAGATTCCCTTTACCGCCGCGATCGCCTCCTCGGTCGCCCCCTTCAGAGCGCCTATACCGCCGAATGCGGAAAGCAGCTTTTTCGCCTTGGCATCGCCAATTCCGTCGATTTTTGTGAGGCTGGAGGTTCGGAGCGTCTTTCGCTTGGCGTGATCCATCCGTCCCACTGTAAAGCGGTGTACCTCCTCCTGGATCCGATAGATAAACGGGAATACCTCTCGCTCCCGTGCGATCGAAATCTCCTCACGGTCGGTGCAAAGCGCACGGGTCTTGTGGTAATCGTCCTTCACCATACCGAACACCGGCAGATCGATCCCTCTCTCGCGCAAAAGCTCGCGCACAACCGAAACGTGCCCCCGTCCGCCGTCCAAAAGGATCAGATCGGGCAATTCGGAGAACGAGCCGCTCTCATCGGAAAGATGCTCCAGGCGACGGGAGAGCGCCTCTCTCATCGATGCGTAGTCATCCACACCGTCAAATCCCGCGATCTTGAAGGATCGATAATCCGAGCGACTGAATTTTCCGTCCTTGCAAACGATCATACCTGCGGTGATATGCTCCTGTCCGAGATTGGAAATATCGTAAGCCTCGATCCGCGTCGGATAACTCTCGAGCTGCAGAATGGAAGCCAGACGGACAAGTGTTCCCTCGTCCCGCTCGGAATCGATCCGATAAAGCTTTGCACGGTCGGCGGCGTTTTTTTCCACCATCTCACAAAGGGTGCGAAGCGTGCCGCGCGCAGGAGTATGCACCGTGATCCGACGTCCCGCACGCTCGCTCAGATACTCCGAAAGCAGAGCGCGATCCTCGGGTGCCATCTCAAAGGCAAGCAAAATATTCCTCGGCACGTATTCGCGCGCCTTATAATGCTCACACAAAAACGTGGTCATATCCTCCGCCTCGAGGATACTGTCCGCGCCAAAAAGGAAATCCGCCTTATCGTGCAAAACACCGTCCCGAACGTAAAACACCGATACGACCGAGCAGATCTCGTCCGAATAAAGCGCCACAACGTCCTGCTCGGTATCGGGAGAGGCAACCACCTTTTGCTTTTGCGCGATCGCCTTGATCGCGGCTAAGGTATCTCTGCACTGTGCCGCCGCCTCATATCGCTCCGCCTCGGCATAGGCGTACATCTCCGCCTCCAATCGCTTTTGCACCTCGCGACTCTTGCCCGAAAGCACGTCTGCCGCCGCGCGCACGCGCTCGCGGTAATCCTCGGCAGAAATTTTTCCCGCGCAAACGCCGCAGCACCGTCCCATCTGATCGTAAATGCAGGGACGCTCCTTGCCGATATCGCGTGGAAATTGGCGCGAGCAGGTAGGAAGCGCGAAGGTCTTGGAGAGCAGGTCGATCATACGGTAAGCAGTCCCCGATCCCGAATAAGGGCCGAAATACTTGCTTTTGTCGGCATCTCTGCGTCTTGTAAAGACCAGCCGCGGATACTCGCCGTTTGTCAGCTTGATATAGGGATAGGACTTTGCATCCTTGAGTCGAATGTTATATTTGGGAGTGTATTGCTTGATGAGGGTGTTTTCAAGCGAAAGCGCCTCGATCTCGGTATCGCACAGATAATAGTCAAAATCATATACCGCGGAGACCATCCGTTCCGTTTTGCGATTCTTTTCCCCGTTTTGAAAATACTGCGTCACGCGGTTTTTCAGCTTCCGCGATTTTCCGACGTAGACCACACGCCCCGATCGGTCACGCATAATATAAACGCCCGGGCAAAGCGGCAGCGTATGCGCCTTTTCCAGCAGGCGTGCAAGATCGCGCTCGGTCTGTGCCATATCGGTCTCCTCCCTCCCGTAAAAAAGAAAAGCGACGTGCGTGGGGTCGATTGCCCTGTGACACACGTCGCTGTTTGACTACCCGTCGCTTATACTTCCGAAAAACCGCTGTTGATCAGCTCTTCCAGACCGTCCAGCGCAGCCTGCTCATCCTGACCGTCCGCAATCAGGGTAACCGTCATACCCTTTGCGATTCCGAGAGAGAGAACACCCAAAAGGCTCTTTGCATTGACCTTGCGGTCTCCTTTTTCTACCCAGATCGAGCTCTTATAGGAAAGTGCCTTGTGGATAAAGAAGGTCGCGGGTCTTGCGTGAAGACCGCTTTCATTGGTGATAACGACGTCGCGTGAAATCATATTAATTCAGCTCCTAATTCTAAATCTATCGATTTTTATATAACCGATAAAGATAATTTTTCAATAATAGTATATCAAATATTAAAAGCAAAATCAATAGTCAATCCGTCCTTATTTTGGTTTAATTCTACATAATTTTTCGTACATTTAGTACATTTTCGACAACAAACGCGAATTCTTTTCTCATGCTCACTCCAAAATCAGGTCGATGACGGTATAGGAAATCGCGCTTCTCGCACCGTAGAGCGACAGTGCCTC
>JAZQWH010000115.1:0-11127 GCA_045632205.1 Eubacteriales bacterium | reverse complement strand
TTTCACCGCACGTCGCGCACGTTTGAGTTCTGACTCTCCGATGAATTACTGCAAAAAGACCACTTCCGTGGTCTTTTTTTGTTGCGCATCCGCTTTGCGAGTCGAGCTCTGCAAATCCGCAGGATTTGCTAGAACGTGCGGAGAATGGCAATCGACTTACACCGCACGTCGCGCACGTTTGAGTTCTGACTCTCCGATGAATTACTGCAAAAAGACCACATCCGTGGTCTTTTTTTGTTGCGCATCCGCTTTGCGAGTTGTTTTTTATTCCGATGCCGACAGATCGGGGATAAGACGGTCGTGTACCGTAGCATCCGCAACGTCCCTCAGCAGGGCTGCACAAGGAAGATCGGCATCATACGGATTTGCATTGACACGCTCCCCAAATACCGTGCCGAAGATCACGCAGGCAGCCAGATATGTTCCGATCGGCGAGGGGTGACGCTCATCCTGATAATACGGATTGACATCGGGATACGCTGCCAGCAGATTTTCAAATGCATATCCTGCCTCCGCAATCTTCACTCCACCCAGCTCCAAGGCAAATTCCGCGTTGATGCGTTGCATAAACGCCGTATGAGGCTTCCGCTCATACGGATGGAAGTTCAATCGATGAATGCGAATGGGAGACTCTGCTTTGCACTCCCGAACCTTTCCATTATTGTTTCCCCAAACCGAATACAGCAGAACGTCTCCTCCTGCGGCACGCGCAAGCGCTTGAATTTTTTTTGCAGATGCCAATTCCACCGCTCTGACCGTATCCTCAAATGGCGTAATACGACGCGACGGCTCGATAATGACGTAATCCCACGGCATATTTCTCAGCATCGGCAATGCTTTTGCTCCAACCTCGGTCGCCTCGTCCGTAAAATCCGAAATCGTTGCGCCACTGTGCGTTACAGAGTATACGCTTACCACCTTCCCTGCCGCTCTCGCAAGCTCCTCAAACACCTTTGGAAGATCGTTATAATAGATCAAGCTGTTTCCCAAAAAAAGAACGTTCATTCGTTATTCCTCCATTTCACATTGCAATTCTTCACCGTTTTGCAAAAGCAATCTTTCCCTCTCTCTATGCGCCGCAAATATCACAAGCTGAAGCAGGATCAGGGAAACTGTCATCATACAACCAACCAAAATCAGGACGGGAACGTAGCTGCCGAGAAGGTCGTAGCATAGATTCATCAAGGGTGCGCCGACCGCATAGCCAAATACGTTGACAGAAACGAATATGCCGAGTATCTTGGAATATGACCTTCTTCCAAACAGATCCGATGCGTAGATCGGCAGCATTACGGTCTCAAGCGGGAGCGCCAATTGGATCAGCACCGCATAGATGACCGCCATTACAAATCCAACCTCATCCCCTCTTACAAAAGCCAAAAGGAAGGTTGCGGCAATGGCAAAAAAGATGCAAAGTCCGGACGTGACACGAAGTCCGAGGTGATCGTAAAGGAAGCCTGCGAAAAACTTTGCCCCCGCAAGGATCAACGCGCCAAAGGAAAGCAAGGATTTTACAGTTCCGTAATCAATTCCAACGTCCTTGAAATGCATTGCGGCAATTCCCGTAGTTCCCTGCAGGATCAATCCGCTGAAAAAGATACAGATGATGGCACCCCAGAAGGAAAAGCTACGAACAGCTTGCGAAAAATCAATTCCGATCCAATCCTGACCTCTTTTTCCGGAATGCATTTTGCCTTTCTGCATCTCCCCCTCGTTCCTGCTCGGCTTGGAACGGAAGAAAAGGAGGACCACGATCATTGTGATCGCAAGAATCAATGCGATCAGCCGATATGCCTCACGGTAGCTTCCCGTAATCCTCGGATCGATCATATCCCCCACGACGCGGATGCCGATGGCACCGCCCAAGCCGCTGGAGGCGAGGACGAACCCCATGATCGTTCCCTTGTTTTCCGAGCACCAGATACCGATCACATACCCAACCATCGTTGTGGTCGTCCACGCGAAGCCGATTCCAAGCAGCGTGCCCGCAAGATAGATCCAAGCAAGGTGATCGGCGACCGAATACAGCAAAAACGCACCGATAAGAGACAAAAAGCCAAGAGAAACGAGCTTCCTTGCGCCGAGCTTATGAACGAGAAAGCTGAAAAAGAGATTGGTAATCGCGGTTGAAATATATCGACAGCTCTCTCCGATCGAAACCAACGACCGACCGACACCAAGATCCTTGGCGATTTCATCGGGGAACAGGCTCTTGGTGGAATTTCCAAAGCCCAGGGAGATCATCACCATCAAAAAGCAAACTGCAACGATGATCCATTTATAGTCGATCCTCGTCTTCCACTTCATAAAATGACCTGCCCTTTCCGAAGATCTCCAAGCTGATTCCTTGGATGATCAACAACAATTAAAAAAGTGATAAAATTATTATACATCCAGGTTTACCGAATTGTCAACAGGACGGAACAAAAAAGCGACAGATATCTGTCGCATTTTTCTTATTCGTTTGCCGTCGTCTCTTCCGTGTTCTTAAGCTCCTCAAGATTGTAGGGCGTAGTCTGATAGACGAAGTAGTTGAGCCAATTGGAATAAAGCAGGTTTGCGTGCGAGCGCCAGGTGACCTTCGGCTCGCAGGTCGGATCGTCATTCGGGAAGTAGTTATACGGAATTTCGATGGGCTTGCCCGCCTTGACGTCACGGAAATATTCCTTGGCAAGCGTACCTGCATCGTATTCCGCGTGACCCGTAATGAAAATCTGTCTTCCCCCTTTCGTGGAAACGGCAAAGATCCCCGCCATCTCCGAGGATGCAAGCACGCGAAGCTCGGGAACACGCTCGATATCCTCACGGTCTACCGTGGTGTGGCGCGAGTGCGGAACGAGGAATTCATCGTCGAATCCGCGGAAAAGAATGGACTTTTTGTAGTCTGCCGTGTGGGGGAAGATGCCGAACATCTTTTTCTCCAACGGCTTCTTCTGAACGCCGAAGTGATAGTAAAGTCCCGCCTGTGCGCCCCAACAGATATGGAAGGTGCTGTGAACGTGCGTGCGGCTCCACTCCATGATCTCGCAAAGCTCGTTCCAATATTCAACCTCCTCAAACGCCAGATGCTCCACGGGCGCCCCCGTGATGATCATACCGTCAAACTTCTGATCCTTGACCTTATCAAAGGTGGTATAGAATGCAAGCAGATGCTCCTCGGAGGTATTCTTGGACTTATGAGAGGAGGTATGCATAAGCGTCAGCTCGACCTGCAGAGAGGTGTTTCCGAGCAGACGTGCAAGCTGCGTCTCGGTGTCGATCTTGGTCGGCATCAGATTGAGCAAAAGGATGCGAAGCGGACGGATGTCCTGCGTCATTGCTCGCGTCTCGGTCATCACAAAGATGTTTTCCTCGGTCAGCGTCCGTGTTGCGGGCAATTCGTTTGGTATTTTAATGGGCATGGTGTCCCCTCCTCTTTCTGTTTCTTATACGGTTTCGAGTGCCTGTGCGAGATCGGCGATGAGATCATCCGCGCTCTCGATTCCACAGGAAAGACGTACGAGATCTCCCGATACGCCAGCCGCCAGAAGCTCCTCGTCGTTCATCTGGCGATGCGTTGCGCTTGCAGGGTGCAGGCAGCAGGTGCGTGCATCCGCAACGTGCGTTTCGATTGCGGCAAGTCTGAGCGCCTTCATAAACTTCTCAGCCGCCTTTCTGCCTCCCTTGACGCCGAAGCTGACGACTCCGCAGGTGCCGTTGGGCATATACTTCTTTGCAAGCTCGTAATATTTGTTGGATTCCAGACCTGCGAAGTTGACCCAGGTGATCTTCTCGTGTGCCTCAAGGAATTTTGCAACCGCAAGCGCGTTCTCGCAATGGCGAGCCATACGGACGTGCAGGCTTTCAAGACCGAGATTGAGCAGGAATGCGCTCTGGGGCGCGGGAGTAGAACCGAAATCACGCATCAGCTGTGCGGTAGCCTTGGTGATAAATGCCCCACCCTGACCGAATTTCTCGGCGTAAACGATGCCGTGGTAGCTATCGTCTGGCGTGCAGAGTCCGGGGAATTTTTCCTTATGCGCCATCCAATCGAACTTGCCCGAATCGACGATGCATCCGCCTACCGCCGCGCCGTGACCGTCCATATACTTGGTGGTGGAGTGCGTGACGATATCTGCGCCCCACTCGAAGGGACGGCAGTTAACGGGCGTTGCGAAGGTGTTATCAATGATGAGCGGAACACCGTGTGCGTGAGCCGCCTTTGCAAACTTTTCAATATCAAGCACGGTGAGTGCGGGATTGGCGATCGTCTCTCCGAATACCGCCTTTGTATTGGGACGGAATGCCGCCTCCAGCTCCTCGTCGGTGCAATCGGGAGACACGAAGGTGAAATCAATTCCCATCTTCTTCATCGTGACCGCAAAGAGGTTAAAGGTTCCGCCGTAGATGGTGGAGGAGGAGATGATATGATCTCCGCAATTCGCGATATTGAAGGTTGCGTAGAAGTTTGCAGCCTGACCCGAGGAGGTCAGCATTGCCGCAGTTCCCCCCTCCATCTCGCAGATCTTTGCGGCAACGGTATCGCAGGTGGGATTCTGGAGACGGGAATAGAAATAGCCCGAAGCCTCCAGGTCAAAGAGCTTACCCATATCCTCGCTCGTATCGTAGCGGAAGGTCGTGCTCTGGATGATCGGGATCTGACGAGGCTCGCCGTTCCCCGGCTTGTAGCCTCCCTGTACGCATTTGGTTTCAATCTTATAGTTGCTCATAATATAAACTCCTTATCTGGATTCGTTTTCGTATAAATAGTCCGTTCCGAAGCGCTGCGCGAGCAGATCGCAAAGCACAAGCGCCGTCACGCTATCCACCACAACGCGTGCGCGGTGGATGATGGCGGGATCGTGTCTGCCGTGAAGCTCCAGGACAGTATTTTTCATTGTATCGAGGTCCACAGTCCGTTGCGGCTTGAAGATAGACGGGGTAGGCTTGACCGCGCAGGTGAAGCGGATGGGCATACCGTTCGTAATGCCGCCGTTGATACCGCCGTTATGATTGGTGAGGGTTACGACCGCGTCTCCGTCGGTCACGAGCGCATCGTTCGCCTCGCTTCCGCGCATAGAGGCAAGCCCAAAGCCGTCTCCAAACGCAACGCCCTTGATTGCGGGAATGGAAAAGAGCGCGTGAGAAAGGATGCCCTCAACGCTGTCAAACCACGGCTCTCCCACGCCTGCGGGCATTCCCGTGACCACCGTTTCAAGCGTTCCTCCAACGCTATCGCCCTCCGCAGCAGCCGCCTCGATGCGCGCACGCATTCGCTCGGCTACCTCGCTGTCCAGAACGGGAAAATGCAGATCCGCCAGCGTATCGACGTCGGCATTCAGATCCGCGCCGAAGGAACGGTCGGCAAGCTCCTCAAGAGTCGCGATATGCGTACCGATAAAAATGCCCTTCTCTCGCAATGCGGAGATCGCAATTGCTCCTGCCGCCACGAGCGGCGCGGTGATGCGACCCGAAAAATGTCCACCTCCGCGGTAATCCTCAAAGCCGTGGTACTTGCAATAAGCTGTATAATCCGCGTGACCGGGGCGCGGAAGTCCGCGCTCGTAATCGCCGCTTTTGGTATTGGAGTTCGGAATGAGGATGCAGATCGGTGTGCCCGTCGTTCTGCCCTCTCTGACTCCGCTGACGATGCGGAAGGGATCACTCTCCACACGCGCGGTGGAAATCCTTCCTGCGGGACGGCGGAGGGTGAGTTGATGACGGATAAAATCCTCGTCCACGGGAATCCCCGGAGCAAGTCCGTCGATCACCGCGCCGATCTCCTCACCGTGACTCTCACCGAAGAGGGTGATCGCCACGCTTTGTCCAAACGTGTTTTTCATATCATTCAGTCCTTTCAAAAAAGGGATCTCAAAGGCTTACGCCTGCACGTACGCGCGCACCAGGGCACCGAATTCCGAAACGGGCATTTTGCGGATCTCGCAAGCTCCGACCTCCTCTACCCAGATCACGCTGACCTCGCCTCCGTCGCACTTCTTATCGTGCGCTGCGATCTCCAGCATCCGATCGAGATCTCCCTCGATCCGAGTGGGCAGATTCCACCGTGTAAGCACCGCAAGCAGACGCTTTCGTACTTTTTCGGAGCACATCGGAAGCATTCCGAGTGCAACGCATTCTCCGTGGTAAAGTCCGTCAAGCTCCGCCTCCGACTCGATTCCGTGTCCGAGCGTATGCCCGAAATTGAGGATCTTACGCAAGCCACTCTCGCGCTCATCCTGCTCGACGACCGCATGCTTGATGCAAAGCGAGCGTGCGATCACAGTATCAAGGTCGTCCTCCGCTCGTCCGTCCTCAAACATTGCAAACAGCTCTGCATCCGAGGTCAGGGACATCTTGATCGACTCCGCAACACCGCTTGAAAGCTGTCTTGCGGGAAGCGTTTTTAAGACGTTCGGATCGATCAGCACTCTTTTAGGCTGATAGAAGGCTCCGACAATGTTCTTGACACCGCAAAAATCAATTGCCACCTTTCCTCCGATCGAGGAATCGACCTGTGAAAGGAACGTGGTTGGAAGATTGTAAAAATCAATGCCGCGCATATAGGACGAGGCAACGAAGCCCGCAAGATCGCCAACCACGCCGCCGCCAACCGCCACCACGCAATCGGTACGGGTAAATCCCTCCTCAAGCAGGCGTCTGCAAAGCAGTTCGAAGCTGGAAAGGCTTTTGCTCCCCTCCCCCTGCGGAACGGTTACGGTTACGGGATGCTTGCACTGTGCGGCAACGGCTTTCGCGTATTCTGCGGGAACGCCGTCATCGGTGACGATCAGCACGCGGCGGTCAAGCTTCAAAAGCTCCCCCGCACGCTTTATCACGCCGCGCTCGATTATAATATCATATCCGTTTTCCTTGAGATCGAGATGCAACGTCATATCCCTCGCCTCCTTCAATCAAATATCGGTCTTACAGTAGCTTCCGACCACCTTAAGTCGGTCACAGACTGCGGAAAGCTGACGCATCATCGCTTCTCCCTCGAGAGAGTGGACGTTGCCCTCTGCCTCGACGTAGAAATAATACTGCCAGAGCAACTCCTTCATCGGGCGACTGCGGAGCGTGCGCATATTAAAGCCGTGCGAGCCGATCACGTTGATCGCCTTTGCAAGCGATCCCGCGCGGTTCTGCACCGTAAACATCAGAACGAAATGTGCGCCCATCTGCGCGGAAAGATTGCGGTTTTCCGATCTTGAAAACACGGCGAAGCGTGTGGTATTGGAACGGCTCTCGTTGATATTGCGCTCCAACACCTCAAGCCCGAAGAGCTTTCCTGCCTCCTCGCTGGCGATCGCGGCAACCGTTCGGTCTCCGCCCTCGGCAACCGCCTTTGCCGCCAGAGCGGTATTGGGATATTCGGTCTGCATCCAGCCGTTTTGGCGGAGATACTCGGCACACTGTCCGAGTGCCTGCGGATGGCTGACGACCGCTCTGATCTCCTCCTTAGCCGTTCCCGGAAGCACCAGCAGATCGTGCGAAACGGCAAGATCGTAGATGCCGTTGAGATAGAGAGAGCCCGAAAACATCAGATCGGTCACCTGTCCGACCTCACCGTTATAGCTGTTCTCCACGGGCAAAACCGCAACGTCACAGTCCCCTGCTTCCACAGCGCGGTAGGCATCGGTAAAATTGCCGTGCGCGACCGCAACGCCTGCGGGAAAGAGCTTTCTTGCGGCGATGTGCGCAAACGCGCCCTCAGTTCCGCTATACGCCACGCGCATTCCCTCCAAAAGCTTTTGCTGGTATGCGCGGGAAAGCTCCATATTCCGACGGATAAAGGGAATATAATATCCACGCATCTCTTCATCCTCGATGCGCTCCGCGTTTCTCTGTACCACCTGCTCCTCGCGGGCAGGATCGAACACGGGCATTCCCTTTTCCTGCTTATACGATGCGACCAGCTCTGCCGCACGCATTCGGCGCACGAAGAGCTTCGCCATCTCCTCGTCCACCTCGTTGATGATCTCTCTTGCTTGGTTTAACTGATCCATACGGATGCACCTCGCGATTATTTTCGATAAGACTCAGCCAATGCACGGAACGCGGGCAGTGCGCGCTCGATCTGCTCGGTCGAAACGCAGTAAGATATGCGAACGAAGCCCTTGCAGCCGAAATCATCACTCGGAACGAGCAGCAGCTCGTATTCCTTTGCGCGCTCACAGAACGCGTACGCATCCTCCTCAAGCGCCTTGACAAAGAGATAGAACGCGCCGTCCGGCTTGACCGCGAAATATCCGTACTCGGTCAGTGCATCGTAGAGCAGGCGGCGGTTGCGATCATAGATCGACACGTCGGAGGTCTTGCCCAGAACCTTCGGGATCATATATTGGAAAAGGCTGACCGCGCAAACGAAGCCGAGTGCGCGTCCCGCACCGCAGACCGCCTGATAAACCGCCGTAAAATCCTCTGCGCGTGGAGATACCAGCACGTAGCCGATACGCTCGCCGGGGAGCGAGAGCGACTTACTGAAGGAATAGCAAACGATGGTGTTATCGTAATAGTTGGTGAAGTACGGAACCTTCACGTCTCCGTAAACCAATTCACGGTACGGCTCATCCGAGATGAGATAGATGGGCGCGCCATACTCCTCAGCCTTGCGTCGAAGCAGATCGGTCAGGGCGATCACGCTCTCCTCGGTAAGCACAGAGCCCGTGGGATTGTTGGGAGAATTGACGATGATGGCACGCGTTTTTTCGTTGATCGCCGCCTCTAAAGCCGCAAAATCGGGCTGGAATGTCTCGCGATCGTTCATAACGGGAACAAGCCTTGCACCCGTTCGCTCAACAAAAACGGTATATTCGGGGAAAAAGGGGGCGAGCGTAACGACCTCATCACCCTCGTGCAGAAGAGCCGTGAGCGAAATGGTGAGGGACGCCGCCGCGCCGACGGTCAGATAAATGCAATCTGCGTGAACGCCTGCGTGATAATTCTCGTTGATATACTCCGCGATCGCCGCTCTTACGCCTGCATCGCCCTGTGCGGAGGTATAGCCGTGGAGAGACACGGGATCGCGCTCCTCCAAAAGCTCCTTGAGCGCAGTACCAACCGCCTCGGGTGCGGGAACACTGGGGTTCCCGAGGCTGAAATCAAAAACGTTCTCTGCCCCGATCTCCGCCTTTCTCTTTTTTCCATACTCGAATATCTCACGAATGACCGATCTTTTTGCGCCGAGCATTCTCATTTTTTCGTTCACCATAACGACCTCCCACGTGTGCAAGCAAGGCACACAATTTAAACTATAATAATATTCTATTATACACGCACGCGCGCGAAAAGTCAAGTAAGAATTGCGAAAAACACCACAAATGCGTTTTCTTTGCCACACAAAACAAATCCCCCCCGTGAAGTGGGGGCGTTTCAGTTTCGGTCATAGCCCTTATAGAGTCTCGCCACTAAGTTGGGGGTTTCGTTATACAACAAAAAGGGCAGACGGAGACGTCTGCCCTTTTGATGTAAAAAAATCAAGCCTGTGTGCGATCCTTAAGCTCGTTCAGCTCCTCTAAGAAGGTATCGATATCCTTAAATTCGCGGTAAACCGATGCAAAGCGTACGTAAGCGACCTCATCCAAGCGCTTGAGCTTTTGCATCACCATCTCACCCAGCTCCATCGAGCTGACCTGCTCACGGAGCGTATTCTGCAATTCTGCCTCGACCTCGTTGACCAGCTGAATGGCATCGACAGGGCGCTTCTGGGTTGCCTTCAGGACTCCGGAGAGCAATTTTTGCTTGTCGAAAAGCTCCTTTCCGCCACTCTTTTTGATGACGATGATAGGAGTTGTTTCGATGGTTTCGTAGGTATTAAAGCGTTTTTGGCAAGCAAGGCACTCGCGACGGCGGCGAATGCTGTTCCCCTCGGGAACGGGGCGCGAATCGATAACCTTACTTTCCGTATAGCCACATCCGGGACATCTCATGGGCAAAAAATCCTTTCCGACGCAAAAAACGCCGACAAATTTACTAACTTTATCATTTTATCACATAAATGAGCGTTTGTAAAGTTTTTTTTGCAATTTTTTGCGAGAATATTCCAAATCCTGCATCACGTCCCCTACCGTACAGGGTGTGACGATGCCCGAAACAAGCTTGCGATAGCTCTCCAACGCAAACTCCAGCTCGTCTCCCGCATCGGTCACGCTTTCCTCACGATCCATCCTGACACCGATCTCAAAGCGATTTGCGGGAACGCCCTCTCTGACCGACAGTGTATATTCAAGCAGCATTCCTCCAAACCGAACGTGATCCCTCTTTAAAGCCAACACCCCTCTTGCTCTGTTTTGTTCCTTGTCCAACTTCAGATCCTCCATCAAAAAAAATAGATTCCCGCAGCATACCGCGCGGCTCTATTAACATTATACAGGAGCTGAGCGTGTGGTGATTCTTAAGACAAAAAGGCACCTTTTGTAAAAATTGCACAACGCTTTTTGGGAATTTTGGCGATTCCAATCGCATTCCCCCGTTATTTTTCGAATATTTTGTTTTGTAAGCGCATAGTTATTCGTTTTTTCAACTCTCTTTTTTTGTAATATTCAAGAATTCCCAAAATATGCAGTTTCTTTCGAAAATGGAAAAAAGTTTGCTTTGACGTGAGTTCCCTATGTGTGATATAATATTTTCGAGAGTGATCAAATAAAAATCGGACAGTTCTCCCCCCATCGATATTCATTTTTCGCAAAACGAATAATTATTTGGTAAAATATGTATATGAAAGGCAGAAAAAGTATGAAAAAGCCAAAAATACCGCGAGAATGTGCGGCGTTGATCCTTCGCATCAATCTCCCGCTCATTCTTCTCTCGCTTGTCACACTCCTCCTCTCCTACCTGATTGAGCGCGAGAATGCGCCGATCCAAGCACTCCTTTTCCATCGGGGGGCATTGGAATACATCCTTGCCGCGCTGGCGATCACCGTTGGTGGCGCGCTTCTTGCCGAAGCGATCACGCGCGATATTGGGAAATGACTTCTTGACAAAGCGACAAAAAAAGACTATAATGAAGGGGATATCTTTGATCAAGGAGATTTTTAATGAATCAAGAATTATTTGATTATATCGAATCCTGCCCCACCTCCTTCCACACGGTCGGGCACACCGCCTCCCTTTTGCGAGAGGCAGGCTACGAGGAGCTTTTTGAAGGCTCGG
>JAZQWH010000114.1:0-30798 GCA_045632205.1 Eubacteriales bacterium | reverse complement strand
TCGTGAGACAGTTCGGTCCCTATCTGTCGTGGGCGTTGGATATTTGAGAAGGGCTGACCTTAGTACGAGAGGACCGGGTCGGACGCACCTCCGGTGCACCAGTTGTTCTGCCAAGGGCATAGCTGGGTAGCCGCGTGCGGTTATGATAAACGCTGAAGGCATCTAAGCGTGAAACAAGCTTCAAGATGAGATATCCCTCCTAACTTGATTAGGTAAGGTCACTTGCAGACTACAAGTTTGATAGGTCGGAGGTGTAAGCACAGTAATGTGTTCAGCTGACCGATACTAATAGACCGAGGGCTTGAACTTCATTGTTCAGGTTACAATTTTTGAGTTTCGCTTTACTCTAATTCACTTCTTTATTCGATTTTCTGTGGACACAAGAAATGGAAAAGACGCGTTTTCGCGTCTTTTTTTCTTATTTTACTGCTTATTTGGAGATGATATGAGCTTATTTGCACCAAAATACTATACCGATTTCGTCTGCATTGCTGACCAATGCAAGCACAGCTGTTGTATCGGTTGGGAAATTGACGTTGACGACGCGACGATAGGTTCCTACAACGTATGTTCACACGAATACGGAAAAATCATCCGAGAAAGTATTGACACGAATGAAACGCCTCATTTTCGCCTATGCGACGGAGACCGTTGCCCACATTTGAATGAGAGTGGGCTATGTAAGATCATCCTTTCTCTTGGCGAGGATTATTTGTGCGACATTTGCCGCGAGCATCCGCGATTTTACCACGATACGGTACGAGGTAAAGAGGTTGGGCTGGGGATGTCGTGTGAGGAAGCGTGTCGAATCATTCTTTCTTCCGATGACTATGATAAGATGATAGAAATAGAGGAAGATTGCAGCTGCGAGAACGTGGAATTTGATGCAATTGCACACCGTGAATGGATTTTTTCAATTCTTTCCAATCGTGCAATCTCTTATGACGATCGTTTGAAAATGATCCGCGAGCGATATAATATTTCTCTCGATGTGTTGACGGATACCGAATGGAGAGACGTTTTTTCCTCCCTGGAGTATCTTGACGAGACTCATAAATTTCTTTTTGCAAGCTTTTCAACAGTTGGAAAATCCTTGACAAGCTTGGAGCACAAGCTGGAACGTGCGTTTGCGTACTTCGTTTTTCGACATTGCTCATCTGCGTGCGACGAGGGAGAGCTTTGCGCATCACTTGGATTTTCGATGCTTTGCGAAAGACTGTTGGCTTTCCTTTGCGGCAACGATCCGACTGCAAAAATTGAGACGTGGGCGCAGATCGTCTCCGAGGAATTGGAATATTCCGAGGAAAATACAGAATGCCTGCGAGAAATCTTTTTTGAATGAAAAATGCAGGGCATAAGATCCTTGCCAAATACCGTACAGAATGGGAAGCCCACCGAATTTATGATAACATATCTAAAAAAATTGTTTTGATAAAAATAGAGTCGATTTTTTTCAAAAAAATCAAAAAAAACTATTGCAATTTGGTTTTTTATATGTTATAATACCATATGTATGTCGTTCGAGATGCAACGGCACCGCATATTGCGGAACGATGTCAAAGAACATCAAATATTTTGAAAAGAGGTAAAAACAATGAAAGACGGAATCCATCCTAACTACGAGACGTGCACCATCAGATGTGCTTGCGGTGAGACTGTTGTTACCAAGTCCACCAAGGGCGGCGAGCTGAGAGTTGATATTTGCTCCAAGTGCCATCCTTTCTTTACCGGTAAGCAGAAGTTCGTTGATGCAGGCGGACGCGTTGATAAGTTCAAGAAGAGAATGGCTTCTTTCCAGAAGTAATATCGTATCTGAAACAGGGTGTCGCTCGAACTGTGCGGCACCCTGCTTTTTGCCTCGAATTTGTGAAAAAAAGCCGCTGTGAGGAGGTATTTTAATGGAATATCAGGCAACAAAGGCGGTCCTCGTCGGGATTTGTACCGATGACGTGGACGCCATTGAATTGGGAAAAAGTCTGGATGAATTGGAGCGCTTGCTCGATACAGCGGGCGGAGAATGCTTTGCAAAGGTCATTCAGAACAAGGATAAGCCCGATCCCCGCACACTGATCGGATCGGGAAAGGTGCGCGAAATTGCGGCACTTTGCGGCAATTACGGCCTTTCTCTTGTGGTTTTTGACTCAGATCTCTCCCCCTCGCAGATTCGAAATTTGGAGGATGAATTGGGAGATGACGTTCGTGTGATCGACCGTTCTATGCTGATTTTGGATATTTTTGCCCTTCATGCGGCAACGCGAGAAGGAAAATTGCAGGTAGAGCTTGCTCAGCTCAAATATACAGCCCCCCGTCTGACGGGTAAGGGTATTGAAATGTCACGCTTGGGTGGAGGAATCGGCACGCGAGGCCCGGGTGAATCGAAGTTGGAAACCGACCGACGCCATATGAAGCGCCGTATTGTTGCGCTTGAGGAGGAATTGCGCGTTCTGGACAAGAACAGACAAACGATGCGAGCCGCGCGCGACCGAAGCGGAATTACCAAGATCGCGATCGTTGGTTATACCAATGCGGGAAAGTCGACGCTTCTCAACCGTCTGACCGATGCGGGGATCCTTGCGGAGGACAAGCTGTTTGCGACACTTGATCCCACCACGCGAAAATATGAGCTTCCGAGTGGGGAATCCGTGCTTCTGACCGACACCGTCGGATTTATCCGAAAGCTTCCGCACCATCTCATCAAGGCATTCCGGTCTACGCTTGACGAGGCGGCTTATGCTGATGCATTGATGATCGTACTTGATATTTCTGATCCCGAGTCGGAGGCACAGCTTGCGGTAACCGAAAATTTGCTGGAGGAGCTTGGCGCAGCAGGGAAGCCCACGCTCTACGTTTTCAATAAATGTGACCGCGGAGCGGCATTTACCGCAACCGTCGGTACTCCTGCCGCACATCCCTATACGGTCACTGTTTCCGCAAAAACGGGACAGGGAATCGAGCTTTTGCTTGAAAAAATGCAGCAGCTTTTGCACGCAGGGAAGCAAGAGGTGACTTTTGTGATCCCGAATGCGAATGCGGGCGCAATGAATATCCTTTATCGCGATGCAACCGTGGTGGACGTGGAATACGGAGCAGAGGCTATGACCGTTCGTGCGATTGTTGATGAAAAGACACACGGAATGCTCAGACAGTACGATCCCGAGTGGAAAGCGACAGAGGAAGAATAAATTAGGAAAGGAGCGCATATGTCGGAGCCTGTTTTTTACACAACGCTGGAGCAGGAAGGAGAAGCCGAATTCGTTGAAAAGAAGTCGGTTTTTATCTCGCATGCAAAGCCGATCCAATCCGAAGAGGATGCGTTGGCATATATCAAAAGGCTGAAGAGTCAGTATTCGGATGCACGCCACAACGTGTGGGCATATATGATGAAGGGTGAGATCGTTGCGCGCTATTCCGATGACGGAGAGCCGCAGGGAACAGCGGGCGTTCCCGTGCTTGATACCATCCGCAAATCCGGCGTGACGGATGCAGTTGTGGTCGTTACGCGCTATTTTGGTGGAATTCTGCTTGGCGCGGGAGGACTTGTGCGTGCGTATTCGCATTCCGCAAAGCTTGCGCTGGAGGCGGCACACATCATTACCTATGAGCAATATGATGAGCTGGAGCTTGATTGCTCGTATTCCGATTATCAGCGATATCTTGCCGAGCTTCCGCGATTTGGCGCAATTACCGATGATACTGTTTTTGCAGATCGTGTGACGGTTCGCTTTTCGATCAAGGAAACACTGACCGATTCGCTTCTCTTAAGAGTAAGGGAAATGAGCGGTGGCAAGGATGCGCCGCGCCTGATTGGAAAAAGATTTGATTACCGATAATATTTTTCGATAAAAAATTAAGATAAAAAAGTATTTTTCTCTTTTTTGGAGTATATTATTATTGAAAATCGTTGAAAGGGGTGGATTTATGGCAACACTGTGCGAAATGTTTTTGGAGCGTGAAAAAGACGCTCTTTCTCCGTATGCCTTCCTGACCTCTGACACACGAGGAAGAGACTATCCATACACTCCCTGTACGATGCGTACGGAATTTCAACGAGACCGTGACCGCATCATCCACTCGCAGGCATTTCGCCGCTTGATGAACAAAACGCAGGTTTTTCTGGCTCCCAAGGGCGACCATTACCGCACGCGCCTGACGCACACGCTTGAGGTGACGCAGATCGCACGTATTATCGCGCGCGGATTACACCTCAATGAGGATCTCACCGAGGCGATCGCGATGGGACACGATCTCGGACACACTCCGTTCGGTCACGCAGGCGAGGAGGTTATGCAGTCGCTTTATTCCAAGGATTTTACGCACTACAAGCAAAGCCTGCGCGTAGTGGAAAAGCTGGAAAACGATGGACGCGGCTTGAATTTGACGTGGGAGGTGCGTGATGGCATCGTTAACCATACAGGCTCTTGTATGGCATCCACGCTTGAGGGTGTGATCGTCAAATTTGCAGACCGTATCGCTTATATCAATCACGATATCGACGATGCTTGCCGCGCGGGGATCCTGCACGAGGAGGATCTTCCGTCGCAGCTCCGTGAGGTGCTTGGAAGGTCGCACGGGGAACGCATCAACAATATGGTCACCTCCGTGATCACGTCGAGTGCGGACGTCGGAGAGATCCGTATGTCCGAGGAGATCGCAAAGGCAACGGGAGAGCTTCGCTCCTTCCTGTTTGCAAACGTCTATACCAATCCGATTGCAAAGGCGGAGGACGGAAAGGCGAAGGAGCTGCTTGCCGCACTTTTCCGCTATTTCGAAAAGAACCCCGATCAGATGCCCGAACGCTACCGCAGAAGCATTGAGGAAGAGGGCGTTGGACGTTGCGTGTGCGATTTTACTTCGGGAATGACCGATCGTTACGCGATCGAAACCTACCGTCGTCTCTTTATTCCAAACGTGTGGAATCCTTGAGCGGACAGTGAGGTGTACACATGAGATTTCCTGAGAATTTTATTCAAGAGGTCTTGGACAGGACCGATATTGAAGCGCTGATCGGGCGATACGTCACCCTCAAGCGCGGAGGCTCCAATTTGTTGGGGCTCTGTCCGTTTCACAGTGAAAAAACGCCGTCCTTTACGGTATCTCCCGCTAAAAGGATGTTTTTCTGCTTTGGTTGTCACGCGGGCGGATCTGCGATCACCTTTGTGCAAAAGATGGAAAATCTGGAGTTTGCAGAGGCGGTCGAGGTCTTGGCGGAGCGCTCAGGCTTGCCCTTGCCAAAGGAAAGCGCAACGCAGGAATACGGGAGCGGTTTGACCAAAAAACGCGTTCTGGAGATGAACCTTGAGGCGGCAAAATTTTTCCGCTCTTGCTTGTTTGATCCCCAGATCGGCGGAGAGGGAATGGCTTATTTTCAAAAGGATCGAAGGCTTTCGATGGCAACCATCAAGCATTTCGGGCTCGGATTTGCGCCCAACAGCTTTGGGATGCTGACCGATCATATGCACAAGCTCGGATACAAGGACGAGGAGCTGATCGAGGCTTGTCTGTGCGGAAAAAGCCAGAAGACGGGGAGAGCATACGATTATTTCCGTAACCGTGTGATCTTTCCGATCATCGACACGTCGGGAAACGTGGTCGCGTTCGGCGGACGCGTGATGGACGATTCCAAGCCGAAATATCTCAACTCCTCGGATACGCCGGCGTTCAAGAAGAGCAAAAACCTGTTTGCTCTGAATTTTGCAAAGAATTGCTGTGCAGAGCAGATGCTGCTTTGCGAGGGGTATATGGACGTGATCGCTCTGCACGCGGCGGGATTTGAGTTTGCGGTTGCAACGCTTGGAACCGCTATGACGCCCGAGCACGCGAGAATGTTTTCCAAATATACCAAAAAGGTGATTATTTCCTATGACTCCGATCAGGCGGGTCAAAATGCTGCAAGTAAGGCAATGCGCCTGCTCGGTGAGGTTGGAGTTGACGTGCGTGTGTTGAAAATGACAGGCGCAAAGGACCCGGACGAATATATCAAGACCTTCGGTGCGGATCGCTTTCGCGCGCTTCTTGAGCAGAGCCGAACGGGATTTGAATACAAATCCGAGGGTGTGCTTGCCAAATACGATCTGACGCTCGGCTCGGAGAAGATCAAGGCATCCAATGAGCTTTGCGAGATCGTTGCGGGATATTGGTCATCGGTTGAGCGCGAGGTCTATATCAATATTCTTGCGCAGAAGCTGGAGCTTCCGATCGACGTTTTGCGAAACTCCGTGGAGCAATTCCGATCCAGGAATGCCAAGCGTGTACGAGCGGAGGAGAGCAGAGAGGCGCAGGCATCTCTCAAGAACTTCGGTGATCGTATCAATCCGGAATCTGCGAAGGATCCGCGTGCGGCGGCTGCCGAGGAAACGATTCTCGGGCTACTGCTGCTTCGGGAGGAGTATCGCAATGCGGTACAGGGCGGAGCTGTGACGCTTGCTGAGGATGATTTTATGACAGCGTTTAACCGCCGCGTATTTTCCGCGATCATGCAGATGCACGGAGCGGAGAGCGGCTTCCGCTTTGAGCTGCTCGGCGAGAGCTTTTCGCCCGATGAAATGGGGCGGATCCAAAAGCTGGAGATCGCGCGTCAGCAGCTGACGCAAAACGGAGAGGAGGTCCTTCGTTCCGCAATCGCAACGCTTGCCGAGGCAAAGCAAAAGGTGGCGATGAAGGATACCGATTTGGCAACACGTCTTGCGTTTTTACGTGAAAAACAAGCGAAATTACATAAAGGAAAGGTTGATAAACCATGAAAAAAGTGAACGTAAATGAGGAAGAACTGAAGAATCAAGAGGATCGCAAGGAAGAGAAAAAGTCGATCAACGTGGAGTCGCTGATCGAAAAAGGAAAGAGCGGTAAGCTCTCTCAGAGCGATCTGGACGAGGCGCTTGAGGAGATGAACTATGACGTGGATCGCATCGATGCACTCTATGAGACGCTCGAGGATCACGGCATTGCGTTTGACAACGAGATCTCCAGCGAGGAGATGCGTGAGATCGAGAGCGAGGTAGAAAAGTTCAGTGCCGGTGAGAACGTCGAGCGCTTCCTCGAGGAGCAGGGACTGGCAATCGACGATCCCGTTCGTCTTTACCTCAAGGAGATCGGTAAGGTTCCGCTTCTGACTCCCGATAAGGAGCGTCAGCTTGCAGAGAGAATGGCGGCAGGCGACGAGACCGCTTCGACCGAGCTTGTAGAGGCAAACCTCCGCTTGGTCGTCAGCATTGCAAAGAGATACGTCGGCAGAGGAATGTTCTTCCTGGATCTGATTCAGGAGGGTAACCTCGGATTGATGAAGGCAGTGGACAAGTTCGACTATACGAAGGGCTACAAGTTCTCCACCTACGCAACCTGGTGGATCCGCCAGGCGATCACGCGTGCAATCGCAGATCAGGCGCGTACCATCCGTATCCCCGTTCATATGGTGGAAACGATCCACAAGGTTTCCCGCTATTCCAGACAGATGCTCCAGGAGCTTGGACGCGAGGCAACCGCAGAGGAGATTGGCGAGAAGATGGGAATGAGCGCGGAGCGTGTCCGTGAGATCATGAAGATCGCACAGGATCCCGTTTCTCTTGAAACTCCGATCGGTGAGGAAGAGGACAGCCATCTCGGTGATTTCATTCCCGATGACGATACGCCCTCTCCCGCAGAGGCAACCTCCACAAACATTCTCCGCGAGGAGCTGGAGCGTCAGCTTCATACGCTTACCCCTCGTGAGGAGCACGTAATCAAGCTTCGTTTCGGTCTCTACGACGGCAGAAACCGCACGCTCGAGGAGGTTGGTAAGGAGTTCGATATTACCCGTGAGCGTATCCGTCAGATCGAGGCAAAGGCACTGCGCAAGCTGCGCCATCCCAGCCGCGCAAAGCACCTCAAGGGCTTTATGGAGTGATTTTGCTTTCGAATTGAAAGTTTGTCATTTTGACCCAAAATAAAACGGTATATTTGAACGGATTTTACCAAACAGATTGTTGAAATAGTCAAAACCGCAATCGCTTTGTTGTGCATCTTGACATTCAATTGTGAACGCAAGGTAAAAAAAACAAAAGTCGTGCCGTTTAAACTGCAGGGGATGCGAAAAACCCCCTTGACAGAACCGCCGAAATAGTGTAAAATATATAAGTACAGTTATGCCAATTCTCGCGCACGGGCGCGAGGATTACCGAATTATTGGAGGAACGAACATGAAAAAAAGAGTCGTCTCGCTGCTTCTTTGTTTGGTGATGCTGCTCTCTGCTTTTATGAGCGGATGCGCTGAAAAAACCGATGAAGAAACGATGAATCAGATCAACGAGGAGGCGTCGGTCAACAACATCACGCTGAGCATGTGGGTTGTGTCCGAGAAAGCTGTCTCCAAGGAGACTGCGGATGCGGTAACCGCGGCGATCAACCAGATCACCGAGGATAAGCTCAAGACGCGCCTGGTCATCAATTTTTATACCGAGGCTGAGTACGAGACCAAGCTCGCAGCAGCAGTTGCAGCATTTGATAACACCGCGGTAAGACCCTCGACCGACCAGCCTGCAGGCTCCAACACCAATGCGGACGGAAGCTTCTACGAGCCTACCTACCCTGCATTGCTTGAGAATCAGGTTGACATCATCTACATCACAGGCGAGGAAATGTATCACAGCTACCGCGCGCAGGATATGCTCGCAGTGCTTGATACCGATATCGTCAGCGGATCTGCCAATAAGCCCTTGCAGGAATATCTCTCCAGCGTGGTTATGAATTCCGCAAAGTTCAACGGTAAGAACTATTATGCAATTCCCAACAACAACCTCGTTGGTGAATACAAGTATATGATGCTCAACCGCGGACTGATGGATGAGATCTTCGGCGGCTATGCAAACAACGTCAAATCCTTCTTTGACGCAACGGTTTATAACTACCTGGAGACCGCATACGAGTTCAAGCGCGATGAATACGTTCTCATCGACGGAGAATATGATGAGCTTCTCGGTCTGCTTGCTCACTATTGGAACATTGATTCCGCAGATCTTTCCTTGCAGGAGGCATTCTCCCTGTTCGGCTATGCATACAAGAACGGTGACGTTCTCGGACGCGGACAGATCGAGCTTGGATATGAAAATCTCTTCGGCAACGAAGCATTTATGAATTCCTTCCTCAAGCTGAATAAGTTTGATGCAAACGGCTACTTCGGTGATGCGGATGCGGCAGGAAAGCCCGCCGCAATCAAGATGGTTGATTGCACCCTCGAGGAGCTCCCTGAGTACACCGATGAATATTATCCCGTCATCGTCGGCCGTCCCACGCTCGATGAGGAGGAGTTCTTTGAGAACGGTCTGTTCGGCGTTTGCAAGAAGAGCGTCAACGTATCCCGCAGTATGGAGATCATCACCTACATCAACACCAACGCAGAGGTTCGCAATACCCTCTACTACGGTGTGAAGGGTGTTCACTATGATACCAAGCCGATGACGGTTGGTAACGATACCTTCACGGTTGCATACCATCTCAACGGCGAGTACAGAATGGATATGGCAAAGACGGGTAACGTTTTCCTTGTCTATCCTACCGTTGACCTCGAGAATGATGAGAACAGTATGGATCCCAATGCGTGGGCAATCGTAAAGAAGCAGAACTTTGATGCGCTCGTTTCTCCCACGCTCGGCTTCTCGCTTGCGGATTACACGATCGACAAGAAGCTTGTTGCATACGTTGAGGCACTCAATGCGGATCTCGTTGCAATGATCGATGAAGTCAAGTCCGGTACCGATTGGTACGGTACGCTT
Organism: Eubacteriales bacterium; assembly: GCA_045632205.1. Classification (GTDB taxonomy): domain Bacteria; phylum Bacillota; class Clostridia; order Oscillospirales; family CAG-272; genus UMGS1865. The sequence continues at coordinate 21,055 of JAZQWH010000114.1, read as the reverse complement.
GCTGCTCTCGTTGAGGAGATCGGTATGCTGCTTGATGCTGATTCCAAGGCAAAGGTTGAGGACTTCACGCTTCTCAAGGCTTATCTTGAGAGTGAGGATTTTGCAAATCTCATCGTTGAGGACGAGGTTGGCGTAAACGATCTCAAGTCCTTGCGCGAGATGCTCAAGCTTGCAGAGAGCGATGCGGCAAAGGAGGGCAAGTATTCTCCCTTCGCCGCTTACACCAAGTGGATCACCGATAACGTTCTCTACATCAAGGATAAAAAGTAAATCCATCCGAGGGGAGGGTCCAACGATCCTTCCCTCGATAATTTTTTTGGAAAAAGTTTGGTTTTGTGTTGCAATGCTCACGATTTTGTGATACAATATAGGTTGTTATGATAACGAGAGGGGTTACGAGAATGTTTGGAGAACAAAAAGTGTCCTACTCGGGCGTTCAGCCCAGTGGAAACCTGACGATTGGAAACTATCTTGGAGCGATCCGTAATTTTAAGGAATACTCCGAAAAATATAAAACCTTTTACTGTGTGGTGGACGAGCACGCGATTACGGTTCGCCAGAATCCCGCAGAGCTTCGTCGCCGTACTTATGAGACGCTGGCTCTTTATATGGCTTGCGGACTCGATCCCGAAAAGAACGTGCTCTACGTTCAGTCCATGGTTCACGAGCACGCAGAGCTTGCTTGGATCCTCAATTGCTTTACGATGTTCGGTGAGCTTTCGCGTATGACGCAGTTCAAGGATAAGAGCGCAAAGCACGCGGATAATATCAACGCAGGTCTGTTCACTTATCCTACGCTTATGGCGGCGGATATTCTGCTCTATCAGACCGACGTAGTACCCGTTGGAATCGACCAGAAGCAGCACGTGGAGCTTTGCCGCGACATTGCCGAGCGATTCAACCAGATCCATCCCGGTACCTTCACCGTGCCCGAGCCCATTATTTCGAAGTCGGGTATGAAGATCATGTCGCTTGCGGAACCGACCAAAAAGATGAGCAAATCGGATGAAAATGCCAACGCGGTAGTATACATTCTTGACGATCGGGATACAATTATCAGAAAGTTTAAGCGCGCGGTTACCGATTCGGATGCGGAGATTCGCTATGCTCCCGAAAAGCCGGGCGTGAGCAACCTGATGAGCATTTATTCCTGCTTCACGGGCAAGACGCTCGAGGAGATCGAGCGCGAGTTTGCAGGCTGTGGCTACGGCGATTTTAAGCTTGCGGTCGGTGAGGTTACGGCAGATGCGCTGGCACCTGTACAGAAGGCTTTTGCAGAGTATCTTTCGGATAAGGCGGCTCTCGAGGCACAGATGAAGAAGGGCGCTGAGGAGGCATCCTGGTTTGCACGCCGCACGCTCTCCAAGGTGCAGAAAAAGCTTGGATTCGTAACGGTTCGATAAAACAAAATATCAAGGCTACATAACGAAATTTTCGTTGGTAGCCTTTTTGTTTTTGGGGGAGCTTATGAAACTTATGCAAAATGAATGGATCGCGTGTATTACGGTATATTTTCTGACCGTGTTGGCTGTTTTCCCGATCGGAAAGCTTGGCTGGAAAATCGGTGCGGTGGATGTTCCTCGCGATGCGCGCAGAATGCACCGTGTTCCCGTTCCCCGGTGTGGGGGACTTGCCATTCTCGGAGCTTTTTTGATTGGATGTATCTGCTTTGGAGAATGGAGTCAATCGCTTTTTCGCATTCTTCTCGGTGCCTGTCTGATGACAGCGGTAGGGCTTGTGGATGACGTCAGATCGGTGCCTCCGCTCGGCAAGCTGCTGGTACAGACCGTTGCGGCTGCCGTTGCGTGCTTGCCGATCAGTCCGTTTTTCGCTTTTTCGGTGTTTTGGATCGTCGCGCTTGCAAACGCGCACAATCTCATCGACGGAATCGATGGGTTACTTGCGGGGTGCGCGGTTGTCGAGTGCGTAGCACTTGGCGTTGTGCTCTGGTCGATGGGGCGAGGACGGGAAAGCCTTTTTGCGCTTCTGTTAGGCTCTGCATGCTTGGGCTTCCGCCATTTTAATCGCCATCCTGCCAGGATTTTTGCGGGCGATTGCGGCTCCGGCACAGTGGGGTACCTTCTCGGCGTGCTATCCTTGCCGCTTTTTTTGGAAATGCGCTGGAGCGCGGGATGGCTGTCTCCGCTGTTCATTTTTGCTTATCCGCTGACCGACCTTTCGCTTGCCGTCCTGCGGCGATCGATCAACGGAAAAAATCCGTTTTGCGCAGATCGTGCGCACCTGCATCACCGAATCTGTGCGATGGGAGTGGGACAGCGAGCCTGCGGAAGAATCCTCATTCTTATCAGCACCGTGTTTTCCTGCGTTGGTATTTGCCTTTGCAGCGGAACAGTACTCCTCGCGGCTTCCGTTTCCTGCCTTCTTGCGGCTTTATTTCTCGTTGAGATCCGCTTGTGGCTTGCAGAGGGAAACGAAAAATAATGCGATCCGTCAATAAATACAAAAAACGATTCCGGGACAGAAAAAAATGATTGTTTTTTTAGAATAAAAAGATGAAGAATCCATTGACAAAAAGCCCTTTATATGATATAATATCTTGAAATAAGTTACTTGGGATAACAGGCAACAAAATCAATCGAAAGGGAGTTCAGTTATGACGATGTTCAATGCAGCTATCGTAGCAAAATCCGAGCATAAGCAGTCTTTGGTGAATTGTTTTCTTTCTATGGATAGCCTTTCTTGTCTCAATCGTTCTCAATATACTGTTTTTCCCGGCTTTTGTGATGTGCATGTGCATTTTCGTGAGCCGGGATTTTCTTATAAGGAGACCATTGCGAGCGGTTCAAGAGCGGCGGCGAGAGGCGGTTATACGGCGGTTTGTACGATGCCGAATCTTTCACCGGTTCCCGACAGTGCAGAGCATTTGAAGGAGCAAACCGACATCATCGCGAGCGATGCGTGCATCCACGTTTATCCCTACGGTGCCATCACGGTGGGGCAGGCAGGCAAGGAGCTTTCCGATATGGAGGCAATGGCAGATGCGGCGATCGCGTTTTCGGATGACGGTCGCGGCGTGCAGAGCGACGAGATGATGCGAGCGGCGATGCTGGAGGCAAAGCGGCTCGGGAAGATCATCGTTGCGCATTGCGAGGTCAATTCGCTTTTGCACGGCGGATATATCCACGACGGAGAGTATGCAAAAGCACACGGACACCGAGGCATTTGCTCGGAGAGTGAGTATGCACAGGTGGAACGCGATCTGAAGCTCGTCAAGGAGATCGGCTGTAAATATCACGTCTGTCACATTTCCGCGAAGGAAACGGTTGCGCTGATCCGCGCGGCAAAGGCGGAGGGCGTGGACGTGACCTGCGAGACGGCGCCGCACTATCTTGTGATGGACGACAGTGACCTGCAGGAGGACGGACGCTTTAAGATGAATCCTCCGTTGAGAGGCAGAGAAGACCGCGAGGCACTTGTTGCGGGTGTTTTGGACGGCACGATCGATATGATCGCAACAGACCACGCACCGCACTCCGCAGAGGAAAAGGCGCGCGGACTTGAAAAAAGCCTGTTTGGAATCGTGGGACTTGAAACCGCGCTTCCGCTGCTCTATACAAAATTGGTCAAGACAGGTGTGATCACGCTTGAAAGACTGGCGGAGCTTCTGGTCTACAATCCTCGCGAGCGGTTTGGGATCGAGCAGGGAATTGAATTCTCTGTTTGGGACTTGGATCGGGAATTTGAGGTAGACCCGAACGAGTTTTTGACAAAGGGACGGGCAACCCCCCTCACGGGTATGCAGCTGTGCGGTGTCAATCTGGCAACCGTATGTGACGGGAAATTGATCTACCGCGCCGAGCGCAATTCTTAAGAAAACAATTAGTTTAACATATTTTGGAGGAAAAGAAAATGGCAAAGAGAACGGACATCAAAAAGATTCTGATCATCGGCTCCGGACCGATCGTAATCGGTCAGGCAGCAGAGTTTGACTATGCAGGCACGCAGGCTTGTCTGGCACTTAAGGAGGAGGGCTACGAGGTTGTGCTCGTAAACTCCAACCCCGCAACCATTATGACCGATACCACCATTGCGGATAAGGTCTATATGGAGCCTCTCACCCTGGAATACATTGCAAAGATTTTGCGCTACGAGCGTCCCGATGCGATCTTGCCCGGAATTGGCGGTCAGACGGGTCTGAACCTTGCAATGCAGCTTGAGAAGAAGGGAATTCTCAAGGAGTGCCGCGTCGAGCTTCTCGGAACGAGCAGTGAGAGTATTGAGCGCGCCGAGGACCGCGAGATGTTCAAGGAGCTTTGTCAATCGATCGGAGAGCCCACGATTCCTTCCGAGATCACTTATGATCTCGACGAGGCAAAGGAGGCGGCTGCACGCATCGGCTATCCCGTTGTACTTCGCCCCGCGTTCACCCTTGGCGGTACGGGCGGCGGATTTGCTTACAACGAGGCAGAGCTGATCGAGATCGGACGCAACGCGTTCAAGCTCTCTCCCGTGCATCAGGTTCTCATTGAGAAGAGCGTTAAGGGCTATAAGGAGATCGAGTTTGAGGTTATGCGCGACTCCAACGATCACGCAATCACCATCTGCGGTATGGAGAACGTCGATCCCGTCGGCGTACACACCGGTGACTCGGTTGTCGTGGCTCCCATCCTCTCTCTCAACGATCACGATCTCAAGATGCTCAACGACAGTGCGATCAAGATCATTAAGGAGCTCAAGATCGAGGGTGGATGTAACGTACAGTTTGCGCTCAATCCCGAGTCGAGCGAATACTTCCTCATCGAGGTCAATCCTCGCGTTTCCCGCTCCTCCGCACTTGCATCCAAGGCAAGCGGCTATCCCATCGCGCGCGTGACCGCAAAGATCGCGGTCGGTATGGCGCTTGAGGATATTCCCGTTGCGGGCGGAACCGCAGCAATGGAGCCTCGCCTCGATTATATCGTTGCAAAATTCCCGCGCTTCCCGTTCGATAAGTTTACCTCCGCACCCAACACGCTTGGCACGCAGATGAAGGCAACGGGTGAGGTTATGGGTATCGGATCGACGCTTGACGAGTGCTTCCTCAAGTCGGTTCGCTCGCTTGAGACGGGCGTTTGCCATCTGCATCACGCAAAATTCGATGCTATGACCGACGATGAGATCGTTGCATATCTCGGTGAATCCAAGGATGATAACATTTACGGCGTGACCGAGCTGCTCCGTCGCGGAATGTCCATTGAGAAGCTGCACGAGATCACCAAGATCACCGCGCTCTTCCTGGAGTCCTTCAAGCGCATCGTCGATATGGAGAAGCTGCTTGGCGCAAGCAAGGGCGATGCAAAGGTTCTGGCAGATGCGAAGAAGATGGGCTTTGGCGATAAGTTCATTGCAAAGCTTTGGGGTGTTGACGAGATCGAGATCTTCAATCAGCGCCGTGAAATGAAGCTTGCTCCCGTGTTCAAGATGGTGGATACTCTCCACACGGGCAAGTATATTGCATATCTGTATTCCTCTTACACGGGCGAGAATGCATCGCGCCTCACGGATAAGAAAAAGATCGTTGTTCTGGGCGCAGGCCCGATCCGTATCGGTCAGGGCGTTGAGTTCGACTATTCCACCGTTCATGCGGTACAGACCATCAAGAAGGCGGGCTACGAGGCGATCATCATCAACAACAACCCCGAGACTGTTTCGACCGACTACACCACGGCAGACAAGCTCTACTTTGAGCCTCTGACTCCCGAGGACGTTATGAATATCATCGATTTCGAGCAGCCCGAGGGCGTTGTCGCATCTCTTGGCGGACAGACGGCGATCAATCTTGCCGATCCGCTTATGAAGAGAGGCGTTAAGATCATCGGTACCGACTGCGCGGCAATCGACCGTGCGGAGAACCGTGATCTCTTCGAGAAGATCCTGGAGGAGCTGCACATTCCGCAGCCCGAGGGACAGGCGGTTACGAAGATCGAGGACGGCGTTAAGGCGGCTGAGCGTATCGGCTATCCTGTGCTTGTTCGTCCCAGCTTCGTTCTTGGCGGACGCGCAATGCAGATCGTTGCAAACGAGACGCAGCTGCGCCACTATCTCAAGACCGCGGTTGAGATCGATGAGGACAAGCCTGTTCTGGTTGATAAATATATTACGGGTAAGGAGGACGAGGTCGACGCGATCTGCGACGGACACGACGTATTCGTTCCCGGTATTATGGAGCTTGTAGAGCGCACGGGTATCCACTCGGGTGACTCCATCAGCGTTTATCCCACGTTCAGTATTTCCGATAAGGTCAAGGGCACGATCCTGCAGTATGCAAAGAAGCTGGGTCTTGGAATCGGCATCATCGGACTTTACAATATTCAGTTCATTGTTGACAAGGACGAGAACGTCTTTATCATCGAGGTCAACCCCCGTTCCTCCCGTACCGTTCCGTTCCTTTCCAAGGCAACGGGCTACAGCCTTGCCGACATTGCAACCGAGGTCATTATGGGCAAGAGCCTTAAGGAGCAGGGAATCTTCAGCCTCTACCCTGAGGAAAAGAAGCGTTGGTACGTTAAGGTTCCCGTATTCTCCTTTAACAAGATCCGCGGACTTGACGCGTATCTTTCTCCCGAGATGAAGTCTACGGGTGAGGCGATCGGCTACGATAACACTCTCAAGCGCGCGCTTTATAAGGCACTTCAGGCATCGGGTATGCACCTGCAGAACTACGGCACCGTATTCGCAACCATTGCGGATAAGGATAAGGAGGAGGCGCTTCCTCTCATCCGCCGCTTCTACAACCTCGGCTTCAATATCGAGGCAACTGCGGGAACCGCAAGCTTCCTCAAGGAGAACGGCATCCGCACGCACGTGCTCAAGAAGATCGAGGAGGATCAGGACGAGATCTGGGATTCCATCCGTCAGGGTCACATCGCATACGTCATCAACACCAGCGATCCCGGCGACATCGGAACCGAGAAGGACGGCTTCAAGATCCGTAAGTTCGCAACCGAGAGCAACGTGACGATGTTCACCTCTCTCGATACGGTACGCGTTCTGCTTGACGTGCTTGAGGAGACGACGCTCTGCATTTCCACCATTGACGCATAAGGAGAGGCTTCATGAAGCAAGGATTATTCAAGATCGCGGAAAACGTGCATCTGACCGATACGGTCATGAGGATGCGCCTGGTCGGAGACGTCTCCGATATTACGCGACCGGGACAGTTCATCAATATCAAGCTTGACGGCTTCTATCTCCGCCGTCCCATCTCGGTCTGTGACAGAGATGAGGGATCGGTCACGATCCTTTACAAGATCGTCGGACACGGAACCGAACGGATGAGCGAGATGACAGAGGGGATGCTTGACATCCTCACAGGTCTCGGAAACGGCTACGATACGTCGGTAGCAGGGGATCGTCCCCTGCTCATCGGCGGCGGCGTCGGTGTTCCTCCGCTCTATATGCTCGCACGCGAGCTGGTAGCGGCAGGAAAGCGGGTTTCTGTCATTCTCGGCTTCAATACCAAGAATGAGATCTTTTACGAGGAGGAGTTCCGCGCGCTGGGCTGCGACGTCTACGTCACCACCGTGGACGGTTCCTACGGCATCAAGGGCTTTGTTACCAATGCGATGGAAAAGATCGATTATACGTATTTCTACACCTGCGGTCCCGAGCCGATGCTCAAGGCGATCTACAATGCCTCCAAGACGTCGGGACAGTTCAGCTTTGAGGAGCGTATGGGCTGTGGCTTTGGTGCTTGTATGGGTTGCTCCTGCAAGACACTTTATGGCAACAAGCGCATCTGTAAGGATGGCCCTGTGCTGCAGAAGGAGGAGATCATATGGGAAAAATGAACGTCAATCTGTGCGGCATAGAGCTGGACAATCCCATCATCCCCGCCAGCGGCACCTTTGGCTTCGGCTATGAATTCGCTGAGCTTTATGACATCAACTGCCTCGGTACGTTCTCCTTCAAGGGAACGACCAAGGATCCCAGATTCGGCAATCCTACCCCGCGTATTGCGGAATGCACGGCGGGAATGATCAATGCGGTCGGTTTGCAGAATCCCGGGGTAGAGAAGGTTATTTCCGAGGAGCTTCCCAAGCTTGCCAAGTGCTTCCATAAGAAGGTGATGGCAAACGTATCGGGCTTTTCGGTAGAGGATTACGCATACACCTGCCAAAGGCTGGATGCTTGCGATCAGATCGGATGGTTTGAGGTCAACGTCAGCTGTCCCAACGTTCACGGCGGTGGTATGAGCTTTGGTACCTCGCCCGAGGCGGCTGCAGAGGTTACGAGAGCGGTAAAGGCGGTCACCACCAAGCCCGTTTTCATCAAGCTTTCTCCTAACGTAACCGACATTGTCGCAATCGCAAAGGCTTGCGAGGAGGCAGGGGCGGACGGCATCAGCTTGATCAATACGCTTCTCGGTATGCGGATCGATCTCAAGACAAAGAAGCCTGTGATCGCCAATAAAATGGGCGGATTTTCGGGTAGTGCCATCTTCCCCGTAGCTGTGCGTATGGTTTACCAGGTCGCGCACGCAGTCAAGATCCCCGTGATCGGTATGGGTGGCGTTACCACTGCAGAGGACGTGCTTGAAATGATGCTGGCGGGTGCTACCGCAGTAGAGGTCGGCGCGGCAAACCTTATCGATCCTTACGCTTGCAAGCAGATCATTGAGGATCTTCCCCGTGTGATGGAAAAATACGGTGTCAAGTCGCTCTCGGAAATTATCGGTACGGTATAACGGAGGCGAATATGCGGATCGAAAGAATTTCACTGTCCTCCACAGATGAGGAAATCTATCTGGATGCGTATATCGCGCACCCGACTAAGAATTTTGTGCGAAAGGCTTTGCTTGTCATTCCCGGTGGAGGATACAGCGGTGTATGCTTTGACCGAGAGGGTGAGCCGATCGCAATGGCGTTCATACCGTATGGATATAACGCATTCGTGCTCAATTATTCCGTTGGTAGAAAAAGGCCGTTTCCCGCACAGCTGATCGAGGTCGCGAGAGCGATCAAGCACATCAAGGATCACGCAGAGGAGTATGGCATTGATCCCGAGGAGCTGTTTACCGTTGGATTTTCCGCGGGAGGACATCTCTCGGCATCGGCAGGCGTGCTTTGGAAGCTTGACGAGGTGCAGAAGGCGGTGGATATGCCCTATGGCTATAACAAGCCGAAGGGAACGATGCTGATCTATCCTGTTTTTTCATATCACAGAGGATCGTTTAAAAATCTGTGGTGTACCGATACGCCGAGTGAGGAGCAGATCCGCGCGTGCGCGATCCATCATCACGTGGACCGGGATTCCGCTCCTGCGTTTATCGTACATACGGCAAATGACGATATCGTTGACGTATCAAATGCGATCGATGCGGCACAGGCTTATTCCAAGGCGGGGGTCCCGTTTGAATTGCACATTTATCCGGACGGACCGCATGGCTTAGCGGTTGCAAATGATATCACCGCGAGCGGAAAAGAAAGAAACATCAAGCCCGATGTTGCCGAATGGGTTCGTATGGCAGCATATTGGGCAGACCACCTATAAAAAACAAATAACATACGATAAAGGAGTCTATCATGGGAAGAGACGTTATCATTGCGTGTGATTTTGACAGCGCAGAAAAAACATTTGCTTTTCTGGATAAGTTTACGGGCAAAAAGCCCTTTGTAAAGATCGGTATGGAGCTTTACTACGCAGAAGGACCTGAGATCGTTCGCCAGATCAAGGCGCGCGGACACAAGATCTTCCTGGATCTTAAGCTTCACGATATTCCCAACACGGTCAAAAAGTCCATGGCGGTTCTTTCCAGATTGGACGTTGATATGACCAACCTCCACGCAAGCGGAACGATCCGTATGATGGAGGGCGCATTGGAGGGGCTGACCCGTCCCGACGGAACCAGACCTCTTCTCATTGCGGTCACGCAGCTCACCTCTACCGATCAGGAGAGTATGGAGCGCGATCTGCTCATCAAGGAGAACATCGCAGACGTTGTGATGCATTACGCGCACAACGCAAAGCTTGCAGGCCTTGACGGCGTTGTTTGCTCGCCTCTTGAGGCAGGAAAGGTACACGAGAGATGCGGCGAAAAGTTCCTCACCGTTACTCCCGGCGTTCGCTTTGCAGACGGTGACATCGGTGACCAGAAGCGCGTAATGACCCCTGCAGAGGCAAAGAAGATCGGCTCGGATTACATCGTTGTCGGTCGTCCCATTACCGCCGCAGAGGATCCTGTTGCAGCATACGAGAGATGCGTTCGTGAATTTGTTGACTGATTGAAAAGGAGATTATGGCAATGGAAGCTTACAAGAGAGAATTTATACAGTTTTTGGAAAATGAAGGCGTGCTCAAGTTTGGTGATTTCACCGCAAAGAGCGGCAGAAAGATTCCGTATTTTATCAATGCGGGTATGATCAAGACGGGTGCGGCAATTGCAACGCTTGGTGAGTTCTACGCAAAGGCATACTTTGAAAAGCTCGGCAAGAAGCCCGCAGTTCTCTACGGACCTGCATACAAGGGCATTTCGCTCTCCGTTTCCGCAGCGGTTGCACTTTCCAAGAACGGTCTCAACGTTCCGTTCTTCTTCAACCGTAAGGAGGTCAAGGACCACGGCGAGGGCGGCGTTTTTGTCGGCTACGTTCCCACCGCAGGTGAGGAGATCGTTATCATTGAGGACGTCATCACCGCAGGAACCGCAATTCGCGAGAGTATGGAGATCCTCTCTCACATCGAGGGCGTCAAGGTCGCCGCTACCTTCATTATGGTAGACCGCAAGGAAAAGGGACAGGGCGAAAAGGGCGCAATGCAGGAGATCGAGGAGCAGTTTGGATTCCCCGTATACTCCATCGTTGACGTTTACGACATCATCGAGTACCTCGAGGAGGACGAGAAGAACGCTGAGAACGTCGCTCGAATCAAGAATTATCTCGCAATCAACGGCGCAAAGGCGTAATCCTATTTTAAATCGTAACGAACGGAGAGAATCATGAGAAATCTGATCGATATTTTGGATCTGTCGCTGGAGGAGCTGGATGAATTGATGGCAACCGCCTCCGACATCATCGAGCACCCCGCACGTTACAGCGAGGCGTGCCGCGGCAAAAAGCTTGCAACTCTTTTCTTCGAGCCCTCCACCAGAACGCGCCTTTCCTTTGAGGCGGCAATGTATGAGCTTGGCGGAAACGTGCTTTCCATGGCTGATGCAGGCTCCTCCTCTGCGGCAAAGGGCGAGAGTGTTGCGGATACCGCAAAGACCGTTTCCTGCTATGCAGACGTCATTGCAATGCGTCATCCTAAGGAGGGCGCACCCTTGGTTGCATCGCTCAATGCCTCCATTCCCGTAATCAATGCGGGAGACGGCGGACATAATCATCCGACGCAGACGCTTGCCGATCTGTTCACGATCAAGCGCGAGAAGGGAAGGCTGTGCGATCTCACCGTGGGCTTTTGCGGAGACCTCAAATTCGGGCGCACCGTGCATTCGCTGATCTCGGCGTTGGCACGCTATACGGGCATCAAGATCGTTCTGGTATCTCCCGTCGAGCTGGCTGTCCCGAGCTATATCAAGACCGACGTGCTTGAGAAAAACAATATTCCGTACGAGCAGACCACAGACCTGTTGTCTGTGATGCCCAAGCTGGATATTCTTTATATGACGCGCGTGCAGAAGGAGCGCTTCTTCAACGAGGAGGAGTATCTCCGCCTCAAGGATAGCTACATTCTCACGCCCGATAAGCTCAAGACGGCAAAGGCGGATCTTTCCATCCTGCATCCGCTGCCGAGAGTCAACGAGATCGCGGTTGCGATCGACGATGATCCTCGCGCGTGCTACTTCAAGCAGGTGCTCAACGCAAAGTTTATGCGTATGGCGCTCATTCTCAAGCTTTTGGAGGTGACGGTATGAACATCGATTCCATTAAAAACGGATTCGTGATCGATCACATTCCCGCAGGCCGCGGTATGGAGATCTATCAGCTTCTCGGCTTGGATTCGCTCGATTGCTCGATCGCGCTGATCAAAAACGTGGGTAGCCGCAAGCTTGGCAAGAAGGATATTATCAAGGTCGATTGCGACATCACCTTTAATATGGATATTCTCGGCTACGTTGATCCCGGCATCACGGTCAACGTCATCAAGGATGGCAAGATCGTTGAGAAAAAGACGCTGGATCTTCCCAAGAAGCTCGTCAACGTGATCCAATGCAAGAATCCGCGTTGCATCACCACCACCGAGCAGGAGCTGACGCATATCTTCCGCCTGACCGATCCCGAAAAGCGCGTTTACCGCTGCTTCTATTGCGAGGCAAAGGCGAAATAAAAAGGGGAGAACGATCCTATTAGCGGGGGAAGGAAAACTTCTTTAAAAAGAAGCTTTTCCTTCCCCCGCACCCCTATCCTTTCAAGAAAATTTATAAGGAAAAACACAAAGGAGCGGCATTGGGCGACCTACTTTACAGTAGGTCGCCCAACGAAATTTGCCCATTTGGGCAAGTGAAATCGCTTCGCGGTGAAATATTTGCTTCGCAAATGTGAAATGTTCGCTTCGCGAACGTGGGCAAATTTCATTTCACATCGAACGAAGCCGCAGGCGGCGTGAGATATTTCACAATTGTGCGAAAAGGTTGCGGAGCAACCTTGCACATTATTTCACGTTTTGCTTGGCAAAACATTTCACTTATATTTACCACCCGACAATATGCTTTTATAAGTGTAACATACTATACCTTGCAGGGCAAGGCGTGTGAAAAGGAGTACTGACAAAAACGTCCGTACTCCTTTTTTCTTTTTCGGGAGGCAAAACCTGCTTTATGGAAGGCACCCCTTGCCGCTCCTTTGATTTATAAGACCGTTTTTTGATAATGATGCGGTGTTTTGCCCGTCGTTTTCTTAAACACCTTGGAAAAGTAAAGCGGATCCGTATATCCGCAAATGGAGGAAAGCTCTGCGATATTGGAGTAGCCGCGCTCCAGCAGCTCAATTGCGTGCTGAATGCGGAGGTGGTTAAGGTATGCGGTCCAATTTATTTTCATTTTGCTTTTAAAAAGGTGAGAAAGGTATTTATCCGTATAGCCGAAAATATCCGCAACCTTTTTCAAATTTACAGTAGGATCGCAGTAATTGTTATCAAGATACGCAACAATGCTTTGAAAGACCGTGTCGCCTTTTTCGGCAGTATCCGTTGATTGATTTTCTGCGAGATAGGAAAGCGTATACAGAAGCACGCTTTCGGTCAGCAAATTTGCATTTTGAAGATTGAGACGCTGGATGGATTGCTTCCATAGCGGAATCAAGCCCTCAAATCCCCTAAAAATAGGAGCTTTCATTGTGATCTGAAGCTCCGCTACAAGCTCGGGGGCGCGCGTTCCCATAAAGCTGATGTAGCAATAGCTCAGCTCCTCGCTTCCTTCAATTCTATAACGAACGCCCGCAGGAATGAGGAACAGACTGCCTGCTTCGATCGGATGGACTTCGTATTCGGGGAGGGTGAGGGTTCCCGTGCCGCGTGCGACGAGAAAGAGATAATAGATTGGTTGAACCTGAGGCCAGTGAAGTCGTGTATGTTCGGTTTCGTAAACGAAATGAACGGTTTTGAGTGTGCCGTTATCGTTTTTTGCCGGGATAAATCTGCAAATGCTGCTCATATCGCATCCTCGCTTTTTTTGATTAAGATTAGTATAACACAAAAATGCAAAAAATCAAGATATTAAGGAATTATTGCAGTAAAAAAAGGGATTTTTGCATTTACAAGTGTAGATAGGTGTGATAAAATATAGATACGTTGGATTTGTGTTCTGACGATATGAAAGGGAGGCGCTTTGATGTCGTTTTTGTTGATCTTTTTCAGTACGGTCACCAATCTTGCAGAAGGGCTTTTGATCAAGCGGTATAATTCCAAGCATCAAAAGGGCGGATTTATTTTCACCGCATTCATTTCGTTGTTTTCGATGCTGTTTTTCCTTTTGACAGATCGGGACGGATTTTTGATTCCGACTCAGCTGTGGTGGTATGCCGCCATAGCGGGCTTGCTATATTGTGGGGCATCCTTTTTGACCTACGTTGCATTGCAGATCGGTTCGTTTGCAATCTCTATGCTGATCTTATCTTATTCCATCGTAATCTCGATCGGATATGGACTGTTCTTTTTGAAGGAGGAAACGAGCATTTTTGCCATCGTTGGAATTGGGCTGATGCTGATATCGGTTTACCTTTCCTATTCGCCAAAGAAACAGACCGAGGAAAAGAAGGGCTCTTTTCTGTGGTTGATCTGCATTCTGGCATCGGCCTTGGGCAGCGGATTGTTCGGTGTTGTTCAGCGAATGCAGCAGATCCGCTTTGAAAATGCTTGCACAAACGAGTTTATGGTGATCTCTTTGGCGATCTCCTCATTGGTTTTGTTTGCGATTGGAATCGGAAAAGAGCCGAGCGACCTTCCGTACGTTTTGCGCAACGGAGTTCATTGGTGCGCTGCGGCAGGCGTCTCAAACGGATTAACCAACGCAATGGTTGTTTATTTACATACGCTGATGCCGATTTCGCTTTCCTCGCCCATTCGGGTGAGCAGCAAGATTTTGCTTTCCTTTTTGCTTTCTCTTGCTGTATTCCGTGAGAAATTTTCCAAAAAACAGATTGCAGGTGTTTTGATGGGAACGCTTGCGCTATTGCTTTTGAATTTAAAATGAAAGGGAGTATAAGAAGATGATCAAATACGGTGTGATCGGACTCAAGCGAGGTGCCGACGTTGCATTGGAGGGACGGTTTGACAAGCGTGGAAAATTGGTTGCGGCTTGTGACAGAGATCCAAAGGCTCGTCAACGCGCAAAGGAACGTTTTGAACAGCACGGAATTACGGATTGTGTATATTACGAAACCTTTGAGGAGCTGTTGGCGGCGGATATTGATGCGGTTATAATTGCGACCGATGCAATTTGTCACGTTCCGTACGTCGTTCGCGCGATGGATGCGGGAAAGCACGTGCTTTGCGAAATTCCATCGATCAATACCGTGGAGGAGGCAAAGCAGCTCCGTGATGCGGTATACGCGCACCCCGATCTGATCTATATGGCAGGAGAAAACGTTTGCTTCTGGGCATTTGTGGAGATGTGGAAAAAAATGCGCGAGGAAGGGCAGTTTGGTGACGTCATCTATGCCGAGGGAGAATATCTCCACTCCATCGATCCAAAAGACTTTTCTCCAAGCAATTACCCGGAGGGACATTGGCGCACCTTCAATCCCGCAATCAAATACATCACGCACGAGCTTGGCCCTTTGCTCTATATTTTGGATGACCGTTGTGTCAGTGTGAGCTGTGTAGAATCCAATCTCGTTTACAATCCGTATTTCCCGAAGAAGAACTCGACAGGCGTTGCCACCTTTAAAACCGCGAAGGGGACGATCATACACGTGCTGATCAGCTTTGGCAGCTACGTGATGCCCGATCACAATTTCCGCTTGCTCGGAACACGGGGATCGATTGAAACGGATCGCCTCAAAAAATACAAGGATGCGCATTCGCACGCCAACCTGCAAAGCATTCCGGGAACCTTTTCCACTAAGCTGGACATTCCCGTTACAACGAGATTTGCGGGAGAAACGGACGGTGCTCACGGCGGCGGAGACAAGAAAATGATGAGTGAATTTTTCAGATGTATTCAGGAAAAGCAAACGCCTGCACTGAACGTGGATTTTGCCATTCGGATGTCTATGCCCGGAATTCTGGCGCACGAATCCGCACTCAACGGCGGTGCGCCCGTAGAGATTCCCGAGCTGTAAAAATAACGTTTATCGAAACCAAAGAGGGGAAGGAAAAGCAGCTTTTGAACGCTTTTCCTTCCCCAACAGTTTTTTATATCGTTTTTCAAGCCTTTCCGACCGAGCCGAAGAGGCGCATTTTTTCTTTTACGACCTCGCGGATCGCGGCTACCTTTTTGTTGCGGATATCGAGATAGGGAAGTCCCTCGCGGAGTCCCTCCTCCATTGCACGGTTTCCTGCAAGACACAGATCGGTAAAGATGTTGATCTTTGCAATGCCGCCCACAACAGTGTTCCTGAAATCATCGTCCGAAAGTCCGGAGCCGCCGTGCAAAACGAGCGGAGTATCCAGAGCGGAACGAATTTCGCACAGACGGTCAATATCAAGCTTCGGTGCTGACTTATAGGCACCGTGCGCCGTACCGATTGCAATAGCAAGCGCATCCACTCCCGTTTTTTCGACGAATTCGATTGCTTCTGCGGGCGTGGTATAAAGATCCTTGATCTCGTTGTCTGCGGTTTTTGCTTCTCCAACGTGTCCGATCTCACCCTCTACCGATGCGCCCATTGCGTGCGCGATGCGTACCATTTCCCGGGTGTCCGCAAGATTTTTCTCAACGTTGCCTGCCGAGCCGTCGAACATAATGCTTGAAAATCCAAGCTGAAGCGCTTCCATGCAACGTGCAAAGGTCAGTCCGTGGTCGTAGTGGACCACAACAGGGACAGATGCCCGACGAGCGGCGTGGAGCATTGCAGGGGCAATGAGCTGAAGCTCACCTGCAGGGAGCAGGACCTCCGCCGTACCGATGATAATGGGGGAGCGCATCTCTTCTGCTGCGGAAATTGCGGCCTCAAGCATATCGGTGTCGGTTGTGTTGAAAAGTCCCACGGCATAGTGTTCTTTTTGTGCCTTTGGTAAGATATCGTTTAATGTAACCAGCATTTAAAAATCCTCCTGTTAGTCTTCAATTTTAGGTTCTCTGACGAGTCTTGGATCGGTGAATTGATCGGTCTCGTCAGTGCTTCTGGTGGAAAATTCAGATATAACTGCGCCGTCCTCGCCCGCCTGGAACCAATGCCAGGTTTCGGGCATAATGGTATACTGCTCACCCGGATTGAGGATGATCTCGTGGAATACGCTGACGTCGGTTTCGGGGATGCGAGCCGCAATATCCTCTTTTTTGCCCTCTCCCGTAACGTAGAGATAGACCTTTCCGTAACGGCAGCGGAAGGTTTCTTCCTTGCCCTCACGTCCGTTTGTGGGGACGTGCTTATGCTCGGGACAGGTCTGATGGGGAAGGAGCACCATCTCCTTGGCACAAACACGCTCGGTGTTGATGTAGGTGAGGAGCTGAAGACCTACCTTTTCTACAATGCCGATTTCAAAATCGACAACCTCAATATTCTTTTTTTCTTCTTCGTTGAGAATGATCCCTGCTTTTTCATAAAACGAAAGAGCTTTTTTGACTTGTGCTTCGTAAACAGAACGTTTCACTTTTTATAGCCTCCCATATTTTTCTTCCATTTTTAAAATCTCTTGCTTGGGCTTCATTCCGTCAATCGAATTTGCCGAAAAGAGATTGCATGCCGCGGCGGCAGACGCAAACTCAAGCAGCTGCTTGTCGCCATAGTTATTTGTAATGCCATAGAGGCATCCCGCACAAAAGGCATCGCCTGCTCCCACGCTTCCGCGGATCTCCTCGGGCGGAATTTTGAGCGAGGTGACCTCGGTCAGGTTCTTTTTTCCATCCATAATGAACGCGGCTTTTTTGCAATGCACGATCACGCGGTCCTGCACACCTGCATCGATCGCTTTTTCCATTGCAAGAAAAAGATTGTCACGGTCAAGAGATCCGTCCTCGCGGTAAGCGTTCAACTTCCAGATCGCACAGCATTCCAGCTCGTTGACGATCACGTAATTGCAGTAGCGCAGGGCAGGGAGTACGGTTTTGCTGTAATCCGCATTGTTGTCGCTGACCATATCGATGGAGGTTTTGATGCCCTGCTTTTGCAGATCGTGCAGGAAGCGCGCCATAACCGTTCCGTATTTGGCATCCTCCGCATCAAAATTATCGAGCAGAAGTAAATAGCCGATATGGAAGAGATCGCAGTTGAGCGAGGAAAGATCAATATCCTTAGGAGAAAATTCTGCGTTTGCCCCCTTGTGGTGGAAGAAGGTGCGCTCTCCCGTCGGAATGCTCATCACGTCGCTGAAGCTTGTTGGAGCACTGTCCGAAAAAACGATTTTGTTGACACCGACGCCGTTAAGGCGAAGCTGAGAGAGGATGAAACGTCCGTTCTCATCGTTTCCGAGCTTTCCAATGGCGCTGACGGGAATCGTGCTGTCGATTTTTGCAAGATTGATGGCGGTGTTCGGAGCACAGCCGCCAACCGCATAGGAAATATCGAGCGTGTTGGTGATCATACCGATAGAGGGGTATGCCGAAATGGTTTTAATGATATCAAGGAGCATATTTCCGGCAATTACAATTCCTTTTCTGTCTCCCATCATTAAATAGTCAATGGTTACGCCAAAGACTTCCGCAAGGCGAGGAAGCAGCGTAATGTCCGGGAACCCAAGACCGCTTTCCCAACGGCTGATCGCTTTATCGGTCACGTCCAATTTGCCTGCCAGCTCAATTTGTGTCCAACCAAATTTCCGCCTTAGCGCGGCAATTGTGGAGCCAATTGATTTTGCATCCATAGTCGTCTCCTTTTTCTTTTCGTTGATTTTATTATAGCACGGCTGATTTGGAATGTAAACCTATAAAGGAAAGAGTTTTTTGGAAAAGTCGGGGGACTCGCTCTTTAAAGTCTATGATTCGTAGAGTTTTCTTTTGGGAATGATTTCTTAATGAAAGGAAAAAATTTCAAAATTGTTAACTCGGTAAAAACTTTTCAAAAAGGGAATTGACAATAATTTTGAAATATATTATAATAAGTGAGATTGTGAGGTAGAATATGAAATTTTTGAAATCTGTCGGAACCAAAACGAAGGACTTTTTCGTTAAAAATAAAAATTTGTTAAAGCACGCTGCCATTCTTGTTCTTGCGGTCATCGCGATTTCCGTTTTGGCAATGCTGCTTTTAACGCTGATCGGTGTGATCCAATTTGAGGACGGAATGCAATTTAATTCCGAGCTGTTCCTTTCTTTTTCGGATGAATGGTACGGCTGGCTTGTGTTCATCGTTTTTCAAACGGTGATGAGTATGCTGCTTTGTGCAATTCCGGGCGCGGCAATGGCGTTTACGCTTCTCATTATGACCGTTTATACCGAGCCGTGGGAGGCGTTTGTCATCAGCTTTGTCGCGATGATCATCGCAAGCTCCACGCTTTACATCGTCGGCCGATTTGGCGGCTACCGTCTCTGCGTCAAGTATCTCGGAGAGAGTGACAGCAAGAGAGCGGTGGAGCTGATGCGTGACCACGGAACCTCCTATTTCCCGCTTCTGATGATGTTCCCGACCTTCCCGGATGAAGCATTGACGATGATTGCGGGTACGATGAAAATGTCCATGAAATGGTTTATCCCTTCTATCGTTGTCGGTCGCGGCATCGGCATTGCCACCATCACGTTCGGACTTTCCTCCATTCCGTTTGACCGATTCACAACCCCCTTCCATTGGATCGGCTTCATCGGAATCTGCGCGCTCTTCATTGTCGGTGTGTTCTACGGAGCGCATCGGATCAACGTTGCGATCGCCAAGAAAAAGGCGAGCTCGGAGAACGAGGAAGAAGCTTAAGGAAACACTACAATATATATTTATATACGAGCGCCTCGACGGATTTTACGTCCGTCGGGGTGCTTTCTCGCTTATACGACAGAAAAAATATTTTTTCGAAAAAACACAATATATTGTATTTTAGGGGTTGACATTTACACAATATATGGTATAATAAATGTGCCTTTGCCGCTCAATCTGTGAGCGCATTGTCATTTTGTACGATTATCAAAATATGATTTTGTTGAAATTGAACGAGCAATTAGAAAAAGGAGGAAAAAATGAAGGTTATTAAGAGAAACGGTTCCGAGGTCGTTTTTGATATTACGAAGATCATTACCGCAATTACCAAGGCAAACGAAGCTGTTGAAGAAGAATACCGTATGACTCCCATGCAGATCAAGCGCATCGCAGAAGCGGTTGAGCTTTCCTGTATCCGTATGAATCGCGCCCCCAGCGTCGAGGAGATCCAGGACCTTGTCGAGTCCCAGATTATGGCACACGGTGCATATGAGGTTTCCAAGAAGTATATTACCTACCGCTACACCAGAACGCTGGTGCGCCGCTCCAACACCACCGACGAGCGAATTCTGAGCTTGATCGAGTGCTGCAACGAGGAGGCGAAGCAGGAGAATGCAAATAAGAACCCTGTTGTCAACAGCGTTCAGCGCGACTATATGGCAGGTGAGGTCAGCCGTGACATCACCAACCGTCTGCTTCTGCCGCAGGAGATCGTCGAGGCGCACGAGCAGGGCATTATCCACTTCCATGACAGTGACTACTTTGCGCAGCATATGCATAACTGCGATCTTGTCAACCTTGAGGATATGCTCCAGATCGGAACGGTCATCTTGGGTACGATGATCGAGCGACCGCACAGCTTCTCCACCGCGTGCAACATTGCAACGCAGATCATCGCGCAGGTCGCAAGTAACCAGTACGGCGGACAGAGCATTTCTCTGACGCATCTTGCTCCCTTCGTACAGGTCAGCCGTGAGAAGATCAGCCGTGTGCTTCGCGAGGAGTTGGATGCGGTTGGCGCAAGCTGCACCGAGGAGCAGTTCTCCGAAATGGTTGAGAAGCGTCTCCGTGAGGAGGTCAGCCGCGGCGTGCAGACCATTCAGTACCAGGTCGTCACCCTTCTGACCACCAACGGTCAGGCGCCCTTCGTCACCGTCTTTATGTATCTCGGTGAGGCAAGAAGCGAGAGAGAGAAGAAGGACCTTGCAATCATTATCGAGGAGATCCTTGAGCAGAGATATAAGGGTGTTAAGAACGAGGACGGCGTTTACGTCACCCCCGCGTTCCCCAAGCTTATCTACGTTCTCGAGGAGCAGAATATTCACGAGGATTCTCCTTACTACTATCTGACAAAGCTTGCGGCAAAATGCACCGCGCGCCGTATGGTTCCCGACTATATTTCCGAGAAGAAGATGCTCGAATTGAAGGTCGATAAGAACGGCGAGGGGCATTGCTACACCTGCATGGGATGCCGCAGCTTCCTCACTCCCTTTGTCGATGAGAACGGTCAGCCCAAGTATTACGGCCGCTTCAATCAGGGCGTCGTAACCATCAACCTGCCCGACGTAGCGCTTTCCTCGGGCGGAAATATTGATAAATTCTGGAAGATCTTTGAC
>JAZQWH010000113.1:0-8066 GCA_045632205.1 Eubacteriales bacterium | reverse complement strand
CAGGCGTTCAAGCTCTCCGACTACATCTATTTTGACGTAGTTGAGGGAATTGACCCCGCAACCGCGCCCTTCACGCGTGACACCGCAAAGGCAGAGATGACCAACACCACGCTCATCTCCGAGGGCTACTCCAAGGCAAGCACGCTCAACGCGGCAGACCCCGATCTGTTCGAGTACGTCGCAATGATCGTTTATATGCCTGAGACGGTTGGCAACGACGCAAACTACGATCCCGCAGCAGCGGCAGCACCCGTGATCAACCTTGGTATCAACGCAGTTGCAACGCAGAATACTGTTGAAGAGGATTCCTTTGACAATCAGTACGACGCTCCTGCCGGTTACCCCGAATCTTCCGAAATCGTAGAGATTCCCGATAACGCAACCGCTCCCACGACGTTTACGACCGGTTCGATGTCCGTTGAGCTTCCCGCCGAGCTCTTGAACAATCTTCCCGATACAGTAAAAACGCTCCAGATGATTCACGATGAGCCTGCTGTGGATGCTGCGAAGAGACGTGTCAACTTCAACTCCGTTGAGTTTTATGATCAGGACGGCAACATTGTCGACCTTGAGGCTCTTGGTAACACCATTGATATGACCGTAGTTCTTCCCGTGGGCGATCTCTTCAATGCCGGTGAGATTGTTAAGGTGTTCCACGATGATGTACAGGTTGTAGAGCCTGTCGTTGATGCAAATGGCAATATTACTTACAGCGCAAAGCATTTCTGCGCAGTAACCGTTGCAGAGAAGATCAGCGCAACCGTAACCTTTACAGATGGTCACACAATGAACTTCAGTTCGCTCAAGTCTGCTATGACCGTTGGTTATAGCGGTGGCGCACAGGAGAAAATCACCATCTATGAGGACATCGTAGAGGAGATGGGCATCCTGGAGGGCAACCTTGTTTGTGGCAAGGAGGGTGGCGTAACCATCACGAACACCATCTATGATGAGTGGATCTATTGCGGCTACAATAATTTCACGATCGGTGAGGGTATTACCTACAAGGCAGACGGCAATTTGAGCGGTCTCTTTGTATACGGAAGCGATTGCGTGATCAATGGTACCGTGATTGTGGATTGCTACTATCAGAGATATGCAAACACTAAATTGACCATCAACGCACCCGGAAGCTTGACGGTCAAGACCGAGACATTCCTTCTTCGTTATGCCGACGGTGATCCGAATGCGGGCATTTACATCAATGGTGACAACGATGATTCTACAGTTGAGTTCAAGCTTGCAGTTGCATACTTCTATCAGGGTATGATTTCTGCAAAGGATGCAACCCTTCAGGTCGGCACCTATTGGCAGACCAATGAGACAGACGGACAGGGCAGTGCGAACCTTGTGCTTGATAATTCCAAACTCACTGTGACGGTTGACGAACATCCGTTCAAGGCAACGGGTAACTCTACCGTTACACTCAAGAACGGAAGTGTAATGAACCTCGCAGGAGGTGTAAGCACCAATTCTGTCGAGTTTACCAACGACGGTACTTGCACGGTCAACAGTAAAAAGTAAGATCTGATCAGAAATTATTTGCCGTCCAACCCTTCGGGGTTGGGCGACGATCAAAGGATACAAGGCTCGCTTTGTATCCTTTGATCGTCAATGGACTGATTTCATTAAAAGGAGGCTGTTTTTAATGAAGCGGAATAAGAAATCCGATGTATCTGCCGAGCAGAATAAGGATGATCTTGTGGATAAGGCGTTCAACCGCAGTCTTACACTCACAATCATCAGCATCCTGCTGTGCTTGATCTGCTTGACCGCAACGACGTGGGCGTTGTTTCAGCGTGACATCAGCTCTGCCACCAATACCATTCAGACCCAGCCGTATATGCTGACGGCGTCAATCATGGATGAGAACGGTACCCGGGTTGCATTTGACGAAATTTCCGTAGGACATTACGAGGGTGTATTTCAAGCTGACAAAACCTATATCGTTGAGCTTACCGCAGAGGGAACGGGGAAAAACGGATATTGTAAATTGATCGTAGAGGATCAGCAGGATATGACCTTTTATACCAATCTTGTGACCATTCTCGATCCGTCCGAGCCTACCGTTGCCTCTTTTCAATTTAAGCTGACAGATACCGACGCAAGCACACACAAGGTCTGCCTTGATCTGCGTTGGGGGACGTATAGCGGAACGCCCCAAATCATCTCGGACGGTGGGGAATACGTCATCAGTATGACCGATCGGAGCATTTCTCGCGTGGCGGAATTGACCGAAGGGGAGGATCAAGCATAAAAAACGCCAATCAGGATCGAGTTGAAACGATCCGATCGGCGTTTTTTTGTTTTTTAATTATCGAATGAAATGTGTCATAACCTTCTTCTCTTTTTCGGGAAGACCAAGCTGCTCCTTGCCGAGCGCGATGCTCTTGATGAGGAAGACCATATTGCGCGCGAGCGTGCGCATCGTTTGCAAGCCCTCCGCATCCTCCGCGGCCTCCCCAACCTTGCGGCCATGTACACCGTTCCAATATTGGCTGGGCGCAACAGGCATTCCCGCAATGGTGAAGTATTTGTTGAGCTGATCGAACGTGGAGGAAATGCCGCCGCGACGCGCTACCGCAACTGCCGCACCGACCTTCATCGTCTTGTCAAAGGGGGTGCTGTAAAAGAGGCGGTCGAGAAGAGAGACCAGCGTACCGTTTGCCGCTGCGTAGAAAACGGGCGAGCCGACAACCAATCCGTCACAAGCCTCAAATTTCGGCGCGATCTCGTTGACAATATCGTCAATGGCGCATTTTCCGTTTTTGTAGCAATATCCGCATCCGAGGCATCCGCGGATGACCTCCGCCCCGATCTGAATCGTTTCCACCTCGATCCCACTTTCAAGAAAGATCTTTTCCATTTCGCCAAGCGCGATTCCCGTGTTGCTGTTCGGGCGCGGGCTACCGTTTATCATCAGTATTTTCATATCATATCTCCTTTGATTCAGCGATATTATCATTATAGCATATTACGTTCTCTTTTTCCACACTTTTTTTCGTTTTTACGCATTTTTGAGAGATTTGAAAAAAATACTTGCAAGAAGAGACAAAATGTGATAAAATAATAACAGATTCAAACCAAACGGAGGCTTTTATGGACGTTTTGTTTTATTTGATCTGCATTTTGATGGGATACTTGGTGGGAACGGTGAATCCTTCCTACATCATTTCAAAAATCAAGGGATTTGACATTCGAAAAAAAGGCTCAGGCAATGCGGGTGCATCCAATGCAGTGCTTGTGCTTGGTCGCTTTATCGGCGTTGCGTGCGCGCTGCTTGATATTCTCAAGGCAACGTTTGTCATCTGGCTTGCAAAATTGCTCTTTCCCGCGCTTACTCACACCTTTGCGGTCACGGGCATTGCGTGTATCGTTGGTCACATCTTCCCGTTTTATATGAGATTCCGAGGAGGGAAGGGGTTGGCTTGCCTGGGTGGAACGGTGTTGGCATTTGATTGGCGCGTGTTCCTGATCATGCTTGCATCGGAGATCCTGGTTGCGATCTTAACCAACTACATCTGCTTTGTTCCCGTTACAGCGGGACTTGCGTTCCCGATCGTGTACGTCGTGATGACGCACGACGTGATCGGTGCGGTGATCCTTCTCTTGGGCGGACTTCTCATTACCTGGAAGCATAAGGACAACTTCAAGCGCATCCGTCAGGGCACGGAGGTGCATTTGAGTTATCTTTGGAATAAGAATAAAGAGATCGAGCGCGTTCAGGAAAAGCTGAATAACCAATAAAAAAAGAGGCGTAATGCCTCTTTTTTTATTTACTTATGCCTTGTTGGAGAGCAGATCGCGGATCTGCTTGAGAAGCTCCTCCGTGGTTGGGTTTGCTTCGCGCTCGAGACGTGCCTTTTCCTCAGCCGCCTGCTTTTCCGCTTCGGCTTTTCTGACCTTTTCAGCATAGTATGCGGCAACGGCTTCCTTGTTGCGAAGCTTGATGCCTTGTGCCTTCATTGCCTTGCGGTCTTCCTTGGAGTGCTTGCGCTTGTCATAGGCGGAAGCGATCTCCTTGTTTGCCTCCCGTACGTGATTGATGATCTTAACCAGCGTGAAGAGCACAAATGCAATCAGGAAGAAGTTGATGACTGCATTGATAAATGCACCCCAATCGATGTAGATAGATTCAGCGAGGTCGAGTGCTCCCGTTTCATCATACGTTGCTTGCAAAACCGTGTAAACCTCAGAGAGGGAGTCTGCACCGAAGATGAGGGCGAGGAGCCAGTTGATGAGGGGCTTGAGGATGTTGTTGCTCAGTCCGTTGACGATGGCGGTGAAGGAACTACCAACGATCACACCGACTGCCATATCCACCACGTTTCCACGCGTGATGAACTTCTTGAATTCAGCAAAAAACTTTTTCATAAGTCCTCCTGTCTGCCTGTAACGGCGTTTTTTTTACGCGTCCTTGCGTAACAAGTCTATTATACACGAAAAAGCTCGAAATGTCAATAGAAAAGACCTGCCTGAATGAAGCATCGGGCAGGTCTTGAATTATTTGCGTAAAATAGCTTCCAACAATTGCATCCGTTCGCGCGTCGGCTCGGGAAGATTTGCAAAACGGAACGGGATTTCCATCTTGTCGTACTTGACCTGGCAGATCTTGCGGAAGGGCAAAAGCTCGATCTTGTCGACGTTTTTGTGCGCATCGGCAATCGCTTTGAGTGCAAGGATATTTTCCTTGTTGTCATTCAGCGTGGGAATGATCACTTGTCGAAGTGTGGTGGGAATTCCTTGCTCGGTCAGATAATCCAGGAAGGCAAGAGGCGCCTTGAGCGAGCAACCGACGTATTTTCGGTAGTCCTCATCGCTTGTGAATTTGATGTCGAGAAGCACGCGATCGGTCACCGCAAGCAAGCGCTTGACCGCATCTGTCAGAATACTTCCGGAGGTGTCGAGGCAGGTATGGATCTGCTCCCTGTGGCAAAGCGTGAAGTAAGCACACGCAAAATTTGCCTGCAAGAGCGGCTCTCCGCCCGATAGCGTAACGCCGCCGTCACGCGAAAAATACTCGCGGAAGCGAAGCGCACGCAAAAGAAGCTCCTCGGGGGTATAAACTGTGCCACCCGCACATTCCCACGTATCGGGATTGTGGCAACAGCCGCAACGAAGGTTGCAGCCCTGTAAAAAGGTTACGAAGCGAACCCCGGGACCGTCCAGCGTTCCGAGACTCTGGATCGAATGTACGGTGCCCGTTACCTTGGCTTCGCTCATACCGACTCGTGGAAGGTACGGCTGATAACCTCACGCTGCTGCTCGCGGGAAAGCTTGTTGAAGTTGACCGCGTAGCCGGAAACGCGAATGGTCAGGTTGGGGTAATCCTCGGGATTTTCGTATGCCTTCATCAGCGTCTCGCGGTTGAGCACGTTGACGTTGATGTGGTGTGCCTTCTTTGCAAAGTAGCCGTCGAGAATGGTGACAAGATTGTCAATTCGCTCCTCCTCGGTTCTGCCAAGTGCCTCGGGCGTGATGGAGAAGGTGTTGGAGATACCGTCGCGGCAATCGTCATAGCTGATCTTTGCAACCGAGTTGAGCGATGCGAGCGCACCGTTCTCCTCGCGGTTGTGCATGGGGTTTGCACCGGGAGCAAAGGGAGCGGCTGCCTTTCTGCCGTCGGGAGTAGCACCCGTGTTCTTACCGTACATCACGTTGGAGGTAATGGTGAGCACGGAGAGGGTATGCTCGGCATTGCGGTAGGTCGGAGTCTTGCGAAGCTCTACGATCATACGGTGTGCCATATCCTTTGCAATGAGGTCGACGCGGTCGTCGTCGTTGCCGTACTTGGGGAAATCTCCCGTGGTGTTGAAATCGACGATAAAGCCGTTTGCATCCTTGATGGGCTTGACGTTTGCAAACTTGATCGCGCTGAGCGAGTCTGCAACGACCGAAAGACCTGCGATACCGAATGCCATAAAGCGGCCGACGTTGGTATCGTGCAGAGCCATCTGCGTCTTTTCGTACGCATACTTATCGTGCATATAGTGGATGACGTTCATCGTGTTGACGTAGAGACGGCTGAGCCACTCCATATAGATCTCCATACGGGACATAACCTCGTCGTAATCGAGCTTGTCTCCCGCCAGAACGGGCATCTGAGGACCGATGTGCATTTCGCCGGTGGTATCGTAGCCGCCGTTGATGGCGATGAGAAGGAGCTTTGCAAGGTTGCAGCGCGCGCCGAAGAACTGCATTTGCTTGCCGACCTTCATTGCGGAGACGCAGCAAGCGATCGCGTAGTCATCACCGTAAACGGGACGCATTACGTCGTCGTTCTCGTATTGGATCGAGTCGGTGTCAGCGGATACCTTTGCGCAGAACTTCTTGAAGTTCTCGGGCATTGCGGTAGACCAAAGCACGGTGAGGTTCGGCTCGGGAGAGGAGCCGAGGGTGTAGAGGGTGTTGAGGACACGGAAGCTGCTCTTGGTGACCAGCGTTCTTCCGTCCTCGCCCATGCCGCCGACAGCCTCGGTGATCCACATAGGATCGCCGCCGAAGAGCTCGTTGTATTCGGGCGTGCGGAGGTGACGTGCAATACGGAGCTTCATTACGAAGTCGTCCATCAGCTCCTGTGCGCCCTCCTCAGTGAGCGTGCCGTTTGCGATGTCGCGCTCAAAGTAGATGTCAAAGAAGGTGCTGACGCGTCCGAGCGACATTGCGGCACCGTTCTGCTCCTTGATCGCGCCAAGATATGCAAAATAGGTCCACTGAACTGCCTCACGTGCGTTTGCGGCAGGCTGGCTGATGTCGTAGCCGTACATCTGCGCCATTTCCTTGAGGTAGCCCAGGAATGCGATCTGCTGGAAGAGCTCCTCCTGCAGGCGGATTTCCTCGGTATTGAAGGTTCCGTTTGCGAGGGCAGCCTTGTCTTTCTTCTTTTCTGCGATCAGACGGTCGACACCGTAAAGTGCTACGCGGCGGTAGTCACCGATGATGCGTCCGCGACCGTAGGCGTCGGGAAGACCCGTGATGACGTGGCACTTACGTGCTGCGCGCATCTCGTCGGTATAAGCGCGGAATACACCGTCGTTGTGCGTGGTGCGATAACGGAACTCCTCCTCGATCTTCTGGCTGAGCTTGTAGCCGTAAGCCTCGCACGCCTGACGAACCATACGAATACCGCCGAAGGGGTTTGCACCGCGCTTGAGGGGACGGTTGGTCTGCATACCTACGATCAGCTCATTGGGCTTGTCGATGTATCCGGGAGAGTAGCTGGTGAGAGAGGAGACGGTTGCAGTATCGATGTCAAGCACGCCGCCGTACTGTCTTTCGAGTGCGAAGAGAGATTGGATCTTCTTCATAAGAGATTGGGTGCGGGGAGTTGCTCCTGCAAGGAAGGAATCGTCTCCTTCATATGCCGTGTAGTTGGTCTGAATGAAGTCGCGGACGTTGATCTCATCCTGCCATACACCGGGATTAAAGCCATTCCAGTTGTTGTGTTTCATAATGTTATCCTCCTTGATGTAGATGATATTGAAAAAAAAGAAAAGGGCAAAACAGCTTTGAGAAAAACTGATTTGCCCAGACGGTCGGCATAAACAATCTCAAAACGCAAATTGCTTTGGGATCGTAATCGTTTACATTCCCCCGCGGTGTCCCGCGTTATCCGTCAGTCATGTAAACCCCATATTTTTGTCGATCTTGTTCGACACTTATATTATCACATATTTTTCCCAAAATGTCAATACGGAATTTGTTACAAAATGAATTTTATTTTGATAATCTTTTTGTCGATTTTTTTGAGAAGTCCAGGATGTTGAACGTTCGGGAGACGAATTTGAAAAAACACTTGACAAATTCTGTAAAGAGTATTATAATATGTATACCATTTTAGGGATTTTAATTGCATTTTGCATTAAAATAAAAAACATTTTGAGGAGGTCAGGATATGACTAACAAGCGCAGCACAAAGCGTTCGCTGATCCTGAGCGCGCTCTCGTTGTTCCTCTGCGTAGCAATGCTGGCAGGAACGACGTTTGCATGGTTCACGGATAGCGTAACGAGTGCAAACAACATCATCACGTCCGGAAATCTTGACGTCGAGCTGTATTATCAGGTCG
>JAZQWH010000112.1:0-5362 GCA_045632205.1 Eubacteriales bacterium | reverse complement strand
AATCGAAAGGAAGCCGTTCTCGATGAAGAGATCGTAGTTGGAATCTCCGATATTACCGTTCATATCACCGCCGAAGAAGACGGGACACTGATACTGCTCAACCAGACGGTCGATCAGATCAACGATCTCCTGTCCCTGCAGACCGCGCACGTAGTCGCTTCTGGTGCACATATGCGTGGAGATGACGATGTATCTCTCTCCCGTTCCCTTATCGCGGAAGACACCCCACGTTGCCGCCTTGGAGCCACAGTCCATCGAGCCGTTGCTATGGCTTGCATCCTTTCTGTACCACTGATTCTTATACCAATAATACTCCGCCTTGATCAGCTCGGTGGTTGCGGTGTTATAGAAGAGCGGTGCGTTGTTATAGAAGGTATAGTAGGTCTCACCGCCAACGGTCACCTTCGTAGCGCCACTCGTTCCGTATCCCTTGATGGAATCGCCGGGGCCGATATTGGAATCGGGCTGAGTCAGATGACCGTAGCCCTCGGTACCGGGGATCACCTGGTTGGCGGCATACGCATTCTTGACGCGCGGATCGACCGCTTCCTCATATCCGAGATCCATCAGAAGCTCGACAAGTCCGCCCTTTCCGCCCTTGCTGGAGTGATCCAGCTCGCCGCGCTTCGTGTAGTTGAACTCCTGGCAGCCCAGAACGTCGGGGCGCCACTCATCCATCATATAGCCCTGCAGCGGATCGCGTGCGGTGGGAGCGACCGTACCAAAGAGAACGTTGAGGAACATCACGCGCAGATCGCCCTTTTGATCGTAAGCGTACTTGGTAACCGTCTGGTCTCCCTTTGCGTGCTCGAGATAATCGCCCGTGTTGTCGGTTTCAAAGGAATAGAAGCCGAAGGTATCGATGGCATCCTCAAAATAGGTTGCCGCATCGTAGAAGCCGTAATAGCCGTTTGCCCAAACCATCACGGTATTCACACCGTCGGAGGTCACCTTCCAGGTACCCTTCTTGAGCGTGGTATCCGTATAGAAAACGATCGTGGGAGTTCCCTCGGGCACGCTCTGATTCTCAACAGGCAGCACCTTGCCGGTCGCCTCGAAAATGGCATCCTGCACCAGGAACGCGGCGCGCACCTGAAGAGCCGAGCCATCGGGCTTGATCACCACGTCATCCAGGAGAATATCAAGCTCCGCAAAGTAATCGGAGGTAACGATCTGCTTTTTAAAGTAGGTTGCAAGCACCGTAACGTTGGGAATATCATCCTCGTCAAATCTGGGGAGCTTGGTGTAATCCTTGTCGTACTCATCGAGATCGTAATCAAACCAATCCATAATGAGCTGACGGAGCGCGGCGTACATACCCGCCTGCGAGTTGCCGAGAATGACCAGACGCTCGTAGGCAACGAACATCGCATAGCCCAAACGAATATCCTCCGCGTTCGAGGGCACGCTGTATTCGTCTCTTCTGCTCGTATCACCGATGAGGATCTCCTTCTCCTGACGCATCGTGTGAGGCTCATCCTCATATTCAAAGTCGTTCGTAACGGGGATCGTAACGCCTGTCAGCTGCTTGATCGCGCCCTGGAGATTATACGCCATATTGTATTCCCAAGCGGTTTTGCCGATGGGATAAACGATTTGATAGCCAGACACGCCGTTTTTAAAGACGTTGAGCTTATCCACCTGCGGCTTGGAGGGCCTTGCGGGCGGATCGTCGTTGGTGGTTGCGGTCGTTTTTGCGGTCGTTCCGTCATCCGTGGTCTGACGGGGCGGAACCAGTCCAAACCCCGCGCAAGAGGTCAGGAAGGTAAGCACCAGCAAGATCGACAGAAGCATCGTACCGATTTTTCTGAATTTCATAGCGTTGTTTCCTTTCGCGTTTATTTAATTAGAACAATTCTCGTTCTCAAAAATTCGATTTGAAAAGACTTTTTTGATCATCCGAGGGAGGAAAGAACGCGCAAGCCGCCGCTCAATTCGAGCTTGACTCGCATTCTCGCCTCCCTCGCGACAATATGATTTGAGTTAACTATTCAATTTCGTTAAAGCTTAGTACTTGTTCGTGTGGTCGCCGTATTTTGAAATGAAGAGATCGGCAAAGACAGGACAGTGGTCCGAGCCTGCTCTCGTGCATTCGTCAATTACAACGCCATAGACACCGACCGTCACGTTGTTTGCGTTCGACATCAGAATACGGTCGATCGAGTCTGCCTGGTATTGAGAAGGATCCTTCTCAAGCTGGATCAATCCGTTGGTCATACCCGTCGTTGTCGGATAGCCGTGCGTCGTTGTGACCTCAGAGCTGAAGATCGTTCCGAGATCCGCGTTCGCGAGATCGGTATATCCAACCTCAGGACTAATGAAAAGATCATAGTTTGCTCTTCCGTTCGATCCGTTGAGGTCACCGCCGAGGAACACGGGAACCTTGTATTCCTTGGTCAGCCTTGCGATCAGATCAACAAGCTCCTGCGCCTGCAATCCGCGCACGGAATCGCTTCTGGTACACATATGTGTGCCGATGACGATATACTTCTGACCGGTTGCCTTGTTCTGGAAGACACCCCAGGTTGCCGCCTTGGAGGCACAGTCGGTCGCGCCGTTACTGTGAACGTAGCTTCCGTCCGCATTCGTTTCAATTCGGTTCCACTGGTTCTTGTACCAATAATACTCACTCTTGATGCAGATCGTGGTCTCCTGATTGTAGAAGAGTGGCGTGCAGTTATAGAAGGTATTATAGGTTTCACCGTTTACGGTAACCGAGGTTCCTCCCGTTCCGTATCCGAGAATGGAGTCGTTCTTACCGATATACTTACCGGGCTGAGTCAAGTGGCCGTAGCCCTCGGTTCCGGGAATGGTCGCAGTTTCTGCGTAAATATTCTTCACGCGCGGGTCGATCGTTTCCTTATAGCCGTAGTTAGCGAGCAACGAAACCATTCCGCCGTTTCCTGCCGACACGTTTCCGCGTCTGGTCTTGTTAAACTCCTGGAGCGCGAGAACGTCGGGCATATACTGCGCGATCATCGTCGCCTGCAGGAAGTTTCTCTGGTCGGTCGGCGTGATATGCGTATCATCCTGCTTTTCGTTCCAGAGCACGTTGTAGAACATCACGCGCACCGAGCCGTTCTTTTGGTAGGCATACTGCGTAGCCTCCTCAACGCCGCTTCCGACCCAACCGACGTAATTACCCGTCGTGCTGAATCCCGCGGTCGTCACGGGAGCGAATCCGTAGCGAAGCGCGGAGAGAAGGAAGTCCTCTGCGCCCTCAAAGCCGTAGTAGGTGCCGGCCGAGATGGAAATAACCGTATAGGAGCCGCTCTTGGCGGTAGAGATCTTAAACTCGCCCTTCGGCAGGCTTGCATCGATCGCAAAGGTAATGCGATTGTAGTAGTTCGTGGTGGACAAGGAAAGCGTCGTACCGAATTCCTTTTTGTAAGCCTCCTGCATACTGACGGCATATCGGTCGATCATATAATTCGTCGTATTGGATACAGACGACGACGTAGAGTTTTTCTTAATGATCCGATATCCCGAAAGGGAGAGCGAAAGAGGCTTGATCGCATCACTGTCGGATGCCAGAAGCTTGGTAAAGCGAGAGAGCGAAACGGTTGCATTCTCGGTCTTTTGAAGCGTGGTCGTGCGGGTCGGATCAATGCCAAAGCATTCCTGAACGAATGCCAGGACAGCCGAGATCAGAGACGCATCGTCCTTGCCCGAAATTACCACGCGCTGACCGCTCGTCGTAACCGAATAATCGCTTGCATAGCTTGCTGCACCGACGCGATATGCATCCGCGCGCGCACGGCTGCCAATAACGATCTCCTTCTCCGCCACCGTTGCAGAGGCAAGTGCCTCGCGGACGGGAAGATCCACGCCCGTCAGAGCTCTGATGACGTGTTTGAGATATGCCGCCATATGGAATTCCGTGCCCTCTGCCGCGAAGGGATAAACGATTGCGTAATCGGATTTTCCGTTTTCAATGAGCTTGAGCGAATCGGTATTCATCGCTTCTGCAAGGTACGCATCCACGTAGGGCTTGATGTTCTCACGCTGGGTATGCGTGTAGGGGCTGTAATCCCCATCCTCGGTGAGATTGAGATAGCTGCCAACCTTTTCGTCGCTGCGGTCGTAGGTTGCGCAGTGTGCAACGTAGCCAACCGTACGCGATCTTGCCGCATCGGTGTAATCTGCATAGAAGGTATGCGTATAGCCGCCTGCGGTGATGGAAACGTAGCCCAGACCGCTGAAGGTGCGGTTGTAGTTCTGCGGTACGACGTTGGAGATTGCACCGCTGAAGTAATGGTAACCCGAAACGGGATTTTCAACGTAGGATTCCAGCCACTCGTGCGTTCCGGGAACGAATTCCACGTCAATGTAGCCAACGCCAAAGCCGTTGGATCTTGCAAAGGAATCGAGACGCTCGGTGGTGAATGCGCCTGCCGCCTCAACGTAAGCCGTGGGGGTAATGAGCGTACCGAGCTTGACCGAGAGATCCGAACGGGAGCTGAGCGTGGAATAAAGATCGTTCTTGATCATCGTATTGAAACGAAGACCCGTGGAATTGGGCGTCAGACGCACCGCAACACCGTAATCGGATGCCACGGAAATGCCCGTTACGTGACCGCCCTTGTCGTTGATCGTCAGCGCATCAGCGCCTGTTCCGTAGGGAAAGGCATCGGTTTTCATATAAAGCGTTTCGGTAGAGGACGTAAAGAAATTGGAGATATTGGCAGTCAGCGCCTGCATCAAGCCTGCCATTGAGCCCCTGCGAAGCACTGCGCTACCGTTGGAATTCTCCATCGTGGCATAGATCTTGCCGTCGAAGGAGCAGTTGTGGATCTCCGCAAGACCCGCGGTGGCCACTCCGTCCGATGCGGTGGGAAGCCCGACAATACCTGCCAAGCCGCCGATCGAGGCCGTTCCGTTTGAGCCGTTGAAATGAATGTCACCCGTCACGCCGGAGCCAACGATGGTAATTTTATCGGATGTCTTCAAGTCCGAATCGCTTCGGCCCACCAGACCTCCGATAAATTGCTGGGAGATGGACGCATCGCGGACGTAAATATCTACGTCGGAAAGCACGTTTTCAATTGTAACGGTACGCGCTCTTCCCACAACGGCACCCACCATAATATTCGACTGGGAGTGCTTGATTTCAACGGTTCCGTAAAGCTTGCAGTTTTTCACCGACGTGCCGGACGCGGCGTATCCGAAAAGAGCACCCGCTTGAATGCCCTTTCCCTCATCGGAGGATTTGACGCAAACGTTTGCGTAAACCGTCACGTTTTCAACCTTTGTACCGTGACCCGTGGGGGCAAGCATTGCAATTCCGGGAGCAGAGGTCTTGGTATTATCCTTCAGACCTGAGATCACTCTACCCTGGAGGGTGAAATTCTTGATGGTTGCC
>JAZQWH010000111.1:0-35652 GCA_045632205.1 Eubacteriales bacterium | reverse complement strand
GCCATCAGAATGATGGAATACGCATCGCGGATCCCTTCAAGCTCGGAAAAATGGGAGCGTAGGTTTTGCTTGCGCTCCATTTCACGGAGTGCCCTCAGGATCCTTTCGGTGTCCTTGATGGGGAGAATGATCGGCTCACAGAATTCGATATCCGAATCAAACTCAACAATAAGTGCGTGTCCCGTTTGCGTGCAGGTCCATTCATAAGATGCGCCTTTTGGAAGCACCGCCATATGATGTGCATCCGAGAGAAAATCCTTGCCGTGTGTCCGATAGATCGTTTCACCCTCGTATTTGAGCAGGAAAGCCCATCCTTTTCTGTCTTGCATTCTTGATTTTGCACCTTTTTGGTTATACAAAACGGAAACGGATCGGATTTTTTTAATAATCAAATTTGACAAAATAAATTCGCTCATTTTTTATCCCCCAAAGACAATGTAACGGAATTATATCACAAAAACGAGGAAAATGCAATATTATTTTTGAGATTTCAAGTATCAAATGTGTTAAATCGAGCAGATTGGATATTTACGTGATGCCAATTGTGTGCTATTCTATGATCGGAGGTGAGCGTATGATGAAAAAGCTTTCAAAATTAAAGGCGCCTGCGCTTGCGGGTGTGGTAAAGGAAAAGAGTGTAGCGGGTGCAATTGCGGAAATCAGAAACTGCGTTTGCGACGGAGCCGATATGATCGATCTGCATCTCTCCTGTATGGAATGTGACAGTGTGGAAAACCTCAAAAAGATCATTGCAACGTCCAAATTACCCGTGCTTGCGCTCAATTATAACTCGACCTATGAAAACAAGCCGGCAGGACTTTCGGAGCAGGATCGCGTGGAGAGCCTACTGCGCGCGATTGAAGCGGGTGCGGCAGGACTCGATATGCAGGGATACACCTTCCATCAGCCTTCCAAAGCTGAATTTTGCGGGGAGGACCGATATTCCTTTACAAAGGGGAATCCAAGGGAGGTTGTCACCGATCCCAACGTCATCGCAAAGCAGTGCGAGCTGATCGACCGTGTGCATTCTATGGGAGCCGAGGTTCTTCTTTCCTGCCATCCCGGTATTCCGATGACGGCAGAGCAGGTGGTTGATCTGGCACGCTTTCTGCAGGAGCGGAATCCCGACATCATCAAAATCGTAACGGTTGCGAATGATGAAAACGATCTCTTGGAGAGCCTGAAGGCAATGATCCTTCTGAAAAAGGAGATTCAAACGCCTGTTGCCTACCACGCAAGCGGAAAGGCGGGGATGCTTTCCCGTATTTTCAATCCGATCCTCGGTAGTCAGATCGTATTTTGCGTGGATCGGTTCAATGAAGCGAGCGTGATGGAACAGCTTGATCTACGCGGCGCAAGAACTGTTGTCGATCAAATTGAAAAGATAATTTAAGGAGGGGAATATGAAGCTTTTTGAAGGACGCACTGCAATGGTAACGGGTGCGGGAAAGAATATCGGACGTGAAATTGCTCTAATGTTTGCGCAGAACGGGGCAAACGTTATTGTGTGTGATTACAACGAAGAGAACGCATTTGAGGCGGTCAAGGAGATCGAGGCACTTGGCGTTGACGCGATGAGCGCGGTTTGTGACGTGCGTGACCGAAAAAAGATTTTTCAATACGTTGCGGAGGCGGTCAAGCGATTCGGAAAAATCGATTATCTTGTAAACAACGCAGGAGGAAGCTCCGGATTGCTCGGTAAGCTGACGCGTTTTGTCGATGCGGAGGAATCCACGCTTGATTTTGTCATCGACACAAATCTCAAGGGTGCGTTTCATTGCACGCAGGCTGTGCTTCCGTCTATGATTTCGCAGAAATACGGAAAAATCATCAACGTCTCCTCCATTGCCGCACTGGTTGGACTTTATGACCGTGTGGATTATTCCGCGGCGAAGGCGGGGATGATCGGTATGACACGCGCGCTTGCTATGGAGGTAGGAGAATATAATATTTGTGTCAACTGTGTCTCTCCCGGCGCGATCGCACGGAACGGAAAAATGAGCGACCATCTGACTTATCTCGGCGAGAACGGTCGATGCGGCACACCGGAGGATATTGCACAAACCGTAATTTTTTTAGCACAGCAGGATTATATTACAGGTCAAAACATTGTGGTGGACGGCGGCAGAACACTGGGCCCGAGCCATCGATAAAAGGAGTTATTTATGAAATCCAAACAGATTGTTTTTACAGACGTACGAAAGGCGGAGCTTTTGGAGGTTGACGTTGGTGAGCTTGGAGAACTTGACGTTCTGACCGAAATGGAATACACCGTTGTCAGCGCGGGAACCGAGCGCGCGTTTCTGATGAACGCCCCCAATGCGGGAAGCAGTCAGTTCCCAAAAACGCTTGGCTATTGCGGTGTGGGACGTGTCGTACAGATCGGCTCGGCGGTAACGAGCGTTGCAGCTGGCGACCGTGTGCTTGTATATCACGGAAAGCATATGAAATACAACGTGACTCCCGAGATCAAGGTGACAAAGATCGAGGATGACTCGATTTCGTCGCTTGATGCGGCGTTCGTTGTAATTGCGTCGATGGGATTGGGCGGCGTTCGTAAGCTTGAATTGGAGCTTGGTGAGAGCGCAATGGTTATGGGAATGGGATTGCTTGGTATTTTTGCTTTGCAATTCTGTCACGTCAGCGGCGCGTATCCCGTGATTGCCGCCGACCTCAACCCTGTAAGACGGGCGCTTGCGCTCAAGCTTGGTGCGGATTACGCTTTTGACCCCTCTGCTCCCGATTTTGTTGAGCAGGTCAGAGCCGTGACAAAAGGAAAGGGCGTCAACGCAACCGTAGAGGTTACGGGCGTTTCGGTGGCGATGAAGCAGGCTCTTGCGTGTGCTTCTTATATGGGAAGGATCTCATTGCTCGGTTGCACGCGCGTCTCGGATGCCTCGATCGACTATTATCAGCAGGTACATCATCCAGGCATCAAGATTATCGGCGCACATAATTTTGTCCGTCCGAAGGTGGAATCCTATCCGCATCATTGGACACATCAGGATGATTGCAAGGCGATTCTTAATCTGCTCGGTGCGGGACGTATTCAGGTTGAGCCGATTGTTTCCCGCGTGGTATCTCCCGAGGATTGTGCAGAGATATATCATCAGCTTTGCGACGATCCGCAATTCCCGCTCGGCACTGTATTTGATTGGAGAAGCATCATATGAAAAAGATCAGAATCGGACAGATCGGTATCGGCCACAATCACGGTGAATCAAAGATGAAGGCCGTGAGAAAATTTCCGGAGCTTTTTGAGGTTGTCGGATACGCCGAGGAGAACGAGCGCTGGGTTGAGAAGCGCGGAGAAAACAAAGGCTATGAAGGGCTCACCCGTATGAGTGTGGAGCAGATCATTGAAAAATCCGATGCTATTCTCGTTGAAAGCGACGTATGGGATTTAACAAAATATGCAAAAATGTGCGTTGAGGCGGGCAAGCATATTCATATGGATAAGCCCGCAAGCGGAACGCTTGAGGATTACAAATATGTACTTGATACGGCAAAAGAGAAGAATTTGGTCGTTCAGCTTGGTTATATGTACCGCTACAATCCCGCGGTTTTACAGTGCTTTGAGCATATCAAAAACGGAGACCTTGGCGAGATCTATTCCATCAACGCTGAGATGAGCACCTTCCACCCTGTGGAATACAAAAAGTGGCTCACCAACTTCGGCGGTGGAATTATGTATATTCTTGGAAGTCATCTGGTTGACCTGATCGTCTATATAATGGGCGAACCGAAGAAGATCACCACGTTTTTGAAGCGCACGGGACTTGACGGTGTGGATTTTGAGGATAACAATCTTGCGGTTTTGGAATATGAAAAAGCGCTTGCGCGTATTTTTGTATCCTCGGTGGAGGTCAACGGCTTCGGCAGACGGCAGCTGATGGTGTCGGGTAGTAAGGGAACGGTCAATATCTGTCCGCTTGAGCGACCGATCACCATGGCTTATTCGGATACGGGTATTGCCGATGAAACCTATGAGGATCGCAAGATCGTCATTCCGTTTGAGGACAAAACCTCAGGCGGTCGCTATGACGAAATGATGCAGGATTTTTATGCTTACATCATAGGAACAAAGAAAAATCCGTTTACCTACGAGCACGATTATCTTGTGCAAAGGGTGTTGTCCGAAATTGTTGGGGGAGTAACGTTCCATGGCAAAAATATTGATTAAAAACGGGCGCGTATGGGACGGGGAGCGATTTTTCTTTGCCGACGTTCTGACGAATGGAGGGACGGTCGATAAAATCGGTCAAGGAATTGCCGATCCTGCAGACTTTGTTTACGATGCAACCGGGAAAACGGTGTCCGCAGGACTTGTGGATGCGCATATGCATTTTCTTGTCCATCCAACGGACCGCTTTGGAACGCCTGCCGACAGCAGCTGCTTTCCGTTTGGTGTAACTGCCGCCGCCGACGCAGGACGGTCGGTTGGAGATCCGACTGTTCTTGATTCCTTTGCGGTGAAAAACGTTGTTTTTGCCAATGCACATCTGGGAAATAACCGCGCAAATTTTGACCGTTGCCGCAATGCACTCGCTCTTTACGGAGATCGGATTGCCGGGATCAAGGTCTATTTTGATACCACGCAAGCGTCGATCGTCGACGCTGAGCCTCTGCGCGAGGTTTGCGAATTTGCGCGATCTAAAAACCTGCGCGTGATGGTTCATTCCTCGCACGCACCCGTCAAAATGGCGGAGCTTTTGGGGGTTCTGCGGTCGGGCGATATTCTGACGCATTCCTTTCACGGAGGAGAGAACAATGCCTTCGAGGATCATTTTGAAAGTATGAAAGAAGCGCAAAAGCGCGGAATTGTGATCGATACGGGCTTTGCAGGACATATCCATACCGATTTCGGTGTGCTTTATCAAGCAATTCGGGCGGGGATCGTTCCCGACGTCATCAGCACCGATCTTACAAGATTCAGTGCCTTCACACGCGGCGGCAGATACGGAATGACGATGTGTATGAGCATTGCAAGAGATGCGGAAATGCGGGAAGAGGATATTTTTCGCGCCATTACAGCCAATCCTGCAAAAGCGCTTGGAAAGGACAATGAATGGGGCTATCTGAGGGTTGGTCGCGCTGCGGACATTGCCGTGCTTGATTATACAAACGAGAGCTTTGATCTGACGGATGGCGCGGGAAATCATATTCGGGGTAACATGGGATACCGTTGTGTCTTAACGGTTTCGGACGGTCAGGTCGTATTTAAAGATTAAAAAAGGTTAGAAAGGGAGATTAACCGAAATGAAAAAAGTTGCGTTTATTACGGGAGCGGGTGGATTTATCGGGAGCGAGACCGCGCGAACGCTGGCAAAAGAGGGAATTCGGATTGCAGTTTGTGATATTAATGAGAATGCGGTTAAAGAAACGGTGGAGAGCATTGAGCAGCTTGGCGGAGAGGCGTTTGGCCGTGTTTTGGATGTGACCGATCCCGCTGACGTAGATGCCGCTGTTGCGGAAACGGTTGAAAAATTCGGCCGCTTGGATATTATGGTACATATCGCCGGCGGAAGCTCAAGAATTGCAGGAGAAAACGTGAAAGCGAAGCCGCTGGTTGAATTGGACGATTTCGTTCTTGACCGTGTGTTAAAGGTCAATCTTTACGGAGCTTTTTACGCAAGCCGTGCTGCGGCACGCGTAATGATCCAACAGGGAGAGGGCGGAAAAATTATCAATTTCTCCTCAACGGTCGGAGTCAACGGCCTCAGATGTATGACCGATTATGCTGCGGCAAAGGGAGGCGTGATGTCGTTTACCAAGGCACTTGCAAAGGAGCTTGGAGCTTATAAGATCAACGTCAATTCCGTTGCTCCCGGTGTCGTTTGTCGCCCGGATGTCGATCTTTCCACCCCAAAGGGACACCACTATGCATATGAAACCAACCTTTTGGGTGAAAAATGCACGGCAGAGGATATCGCAGATCTCGTAGCATTCCTTGTTTCGGATAAGGCGAGATTTATTACGGGACAAACCTACGTCTGCGACGGCGGAAGATCTCTCTCTATGAAAGGAACTGATTGATATGAAGGCAATGCTTGTAAATGAAAATAAAGATCTCGTCTGGTCGGACGTTGCCGATCCTGTGATAAAAGACGATGAGGTGCTGGTAAAAATATATGCCGCCGCACTTAACCGTGCAGATCTTTTGCAACGGCAGGGAAGATATCCCTCTCCCGCAGGGTGTCCCGAGTGGATGGGACTTGAAATTTCGGGAGAGATCGTTGAGATCGGTAAGGACGTCAGCGATTGGAGGATCGGTGACCGTGTGTGCGCACTCCTTGGCGGTGGCGGATATGCGGAATACGTTGCGGTCAAGCACGATATGCTGATGCCGATCCCTAAAGGACTTACGATGCTTGAAGCGGCGGCGCTTCCCGAAGCGTATGCAACCTCCTATCTCAATCTCTTTTTGGAAGGACATCTGGAGGCAGGGCAGACGGCATTTATCCCTGCAGGCGCGAGCGGTCTTGCATCGGTTGCAATTCCAATGGCAAAGGCATTTGGAGCAAGAGTAATTACATCGGTGCTGTCCGATGAAATTGCCGAGAAGATCAAGCCGCTTGGAGCGGACGTGATCATCAATTCGAATACGCAATGCGTGGAGGCAGTCCTCAAGGCGGAGGAAGACCGTGGGACTCCCGTCAGTGTTTCAATGGATTGCCTGTCCGGTGAGACGCTTGGAAAAAGCCTGCCGTATATGGCGCGCGGTGGCTATTGGATCGTCATCTCCACACTTGCGGGAATCGAAACGACCGTTCAGCTCCGTCCGCTTCTCACCAAGGGCTTGCACCTGGTCGGCAGTATGCTTCGAAACCGCACACCCGCATTCAAGGCGTATATTCTTTCCGAGCTTGTCAAAAACGTATGGCCCAAGATCGAGAGCGGCGAAATAAACCCCTCTGTCTATCGCGTTCTTCCAATCGAGCAGGCGGCGGAGGCACACGCAATTCTTGAGCGCGGAGAAAACGTTGGAAAGGTTGTTTTAAGGGTTTGTGATGAGGAAGTATAAAACCGTCGCAATGGCGATGCTGACGATGCTTTTGTGGGGATCGCTTTTTCCCGTTATCAAGCTTGGCTTTGCGGTTTATAAGGTAAGCTCGATTGCAGATATTTTGCTCTTTGCAGGAATTCGATTTGTCATATGCGGCGCTGTGATCTGTGCGATTGCCGCACTAAACGAGAAAAAAGAAGCCTATAAAAACACGGGTAAGTGCATTTTTCCCATTCTTCTTTCGGGTTTTTTCGCCGTGGTGTTGCATTATAGCCTTTCCTATGCGGGATTAGAGCTGAGCGCAAGCTCCAAAACCGCGTTGATCAAGCAGGTTGGGGCACTTTTCTACGTTTGCTTTTCCTTTGTCTTTATGAAGGAGGATAAGCCGACACCGCGCAAGATCCTTGCCGCCGTCATCGGCTTCTTGGGTATCGTTGCGCTCAATACGGGCTCGGACGGGATCTCTTTTTCTGTCGGTGACGTTTTGATCCTCGCATCCTCCTTCTGTATGGTAGCATCAAGCGTGATCAGCAAAAGGATCTACAATCGCGTGTCTCCGATTTCCGCAACGGGCATTTCTCAGCTTTTCGGAGGTGCTGTGCTTCTGATCGTTGGATTTGCCGCAGGTGGCACCGTGCGCTTTGCTCTTGACCGATCGGTATGGATTATGGTCTATATTTGCTTTGCCTCTACGGTCAGCTATTGCCTTTGGAATACGGTACTCAAATCGGGCGAGCTTTCCAAGCTGTTTATCATCAAGTTTGCAGAGCCTGTTTTTGCGTGCCTCTTCGGTGCATTGATCCTGAA
The DNA here is from genome assembly GCA_045632205.1 of Eubacteriales bacterium. Lineage (GTDB taxonomy): Bacteria > Bacillota > Clostridia > Oscillospirales > CAG-272 > UMGS1865. The sequence goes on along the minus strand of JAZQWH010000111.1, from coordinate 27,839 downwards.
TGAAAATATTTGGAAGCTTCAATATTTATTGGCTTTCGTGCTGATCTTTGGCGGAATCTGGATCTCTCACGCACAGAAGCATACAAAAAAAGAATAAAAAGAAAACTGACAGAGAACAGATCTCTGTCAGTTTTTTATTGACTCAGGAGTTTTTTAGATCCTCAACCTCTGCGAGCCACGCGGCATAGGAGGCATCCGATGGCATTTTCCAATCTCCGCGGGGAGAAAGTCCCACAGATCCGACCTTCGGTCCGTCAGGCAGGCAGGAGCGCTTGAATTGCTGCGTAAAGAAGCGACGCAGGAAGATTTCTAGCCACTTGAGCAGCACGGCGTCGGAGTAGCTCTCTCCCAATGCGTGCTTCGCAATACGGAAGAGCTTCTTCGGGGTGTAGCCAAAGCGCAAAAAGTAGTAGAGATAAAAATCGTGGAGCTCGTAAGGCCCAACGAGGTCCTCGGTTTTTTGTGCAATATTTCCGTCCTCATCGGCGGGAAGAAGCTCGGGGGAGACGGGAGTGTCCAACACATCACGCAAGGCGGAGGCAATTGCGTGCTTTCCGTCTGCTTCGGCGGCGTCCGCATAATAAGCGACGACGTGACGGATCAGCGTTTTGGGAACCGACGCATTGACTCCGTACATCGACATATGGTCGCCGTTGTAGGTTGCCCAACCGAGAGCAAGCTCGGAGAGGTCACCCGTTCCAATGACCATACCGCTGCAATCGTTGGCAATATCCATCAGAATTTGCGTGCGCTCACGCGCCTGGCTGTTTTCGTAGGTGACGTTGCGGTCGGCGGAGTCGTGTCCGATATCACGGAAATGCACGTTGACCGCATCGAAAATATCAACGGTACGGAAGTCGACTCCAAGTTCCTCACAGAGAACGGTCGCATTGTTTCTCGTACGTTGAGTCGTGCCGAAGCAGGGCATGGTAACGGCGATAATATCGGTCCGCGGACGCTTGAGCGCATCCATTGCACGAACCATTACCAGCAGAGCCAGAGTGGAATCCAAGCCTCCCGAAATGCCGACCACGATCTTTTTTGCAAAGGCGCGCTCAATGCGCTGCTTCAGCCCTGCAGTCTGAATCGAGAGGACCGTTTCGCAGCGTCTCGCACGCTCGGAGGGATCTGCGGGAACAAAGGGATGCGGGTCGATAAAACGGGTAAGATTTGTTTCGAAAACGGGAAGAGAGAAGGGAATTTCTCGGTACTTTTCGGTATATTTGGTGGAAAACGCATTTTTTCTGCGTCTCTCGTGAGCCAGCTTTTTTACGTCAATATCGGCAATCAGCAGTCCGTTGGATTCGGAAAACGGTGCTTGCTCTGCAAGGGTAAGTCCGTTTTCGCAAAGGATCCCGTGACCTGCAAAGACAAGATCGGTCGTGGATTCGCCCTCTCCTGCACAGGCGTAGAGATATGCCGTACAGGTCGCGGCGGATTGAGAACGGACACGCTCTGCGCGGAAGCCTGCTTTGTCGATCGTTTCATTCGATGCGGAGGGGTTACAGATAACGGTCGCACCTGCAAGTGCGTGGTGAGAGGATGGAGGAATTGCAACCAACAGATCCTCGCAGATCTCCGTTGCAAGCTTGAATTCTGGAATTTCCTTGCAAGCAAAAAGAAATTTGGTGCCAAAGGGGATTTCCTCACCCAAAACCGTGATCGTGGCATCCTCTTCGGGAGCAGGCGCAAAGTGACGTGCCTCGTCAAATTCACCGTATTCGGGAAGGTAGCTCTTGGGGGTGACACCAAGGATCTTTCCGCCCTGTACGGTTGCGGCACAGTTATAAAGCTTCTCTCCGCATACAAGAGGAATTCCGATGACCGAGATCATCGGGAAATCCGCTGTTTCTTTCAGATAACGTGAGAGGGCGTTCAAGGCGGCATTCAGCAAAACCTCGGAGCAGAAGAGGTCGGCACAGGTGTAGCCCGTCATACAAAGCTCGGGAAAAACAAGCAGGGATACGCCTTCTTCCTTCGCCATCTTCGCCAAGCGGATCATCTCGCTTGCGTTGTATGAAGGGTCTGCAACCCGTACGTGAGGAGTTGCAATTGCAGTTTTTATAAATCCGTGTTTCATAAAAATCAACGCTCCGTTTTTTTAGGATGAATTTATTATATCGGATTTTGGTCAAAATTACAAGTCTTTTTTTACAAAAAGCGTTTGAATATAGATGTTTTTCGAGAGATTTTTCTTTACATCTTGCATTTTAGCGAGGATTATGTTATACTTTTATCAATCTAAACACCTTACCGAAAGGATGTGTATCTGAATGAAGGATATTTCGAGAAATTTGACAATGCTATGCGACTTTTATGAGTTGACGATGAGCAACGGTTACTTTGAATGCGGAATCGGCGATAAAATCGTTTATTTCGACGTTTTTTACCGCAAAAATCCGGATAACGGTGGCTTTGCAGTGGTTGCCGGACTTGAGCAGATCGTTGAGTATATCAACAACCTTCGCTTTGATGAGGATGATATTGAATATCTTCGTGCCAAGGGAATTTTCTCCGAACGCTTTCTTGACTTTTTGAAGGATTTCCGCTTTAGCGGAGATATTTGGGCTGTTCCCGAGGGAACCGTTGTTTTTCCGGGCGAGCCCTTGATGACCGTGCGCGGACGTGCGATCGAAGCGCAGTTTATCGAGACGTACGTGCTTATGATCATCAATCACGAGTCTCTGATCGCAACCAAGGCGGCGCGTCTCACCCGTGCGGCAAAGGGCAGAGCGATCAGCGAGTTCGGCTCTCGCCGTGCACAGGGGGCAGATGCCGCGATTCTCGGCGCGCGTGCGGCGTATATCGGCGGATGCAACGCTACCGCTTGCACGATCACGGACGAGGTTTACGGTGTTCCCGCAACGGGCACTATGGCGCACTCCTGGGTGCAGATGTTTGATACCGAGTACGAGGCATTCAAGACCTATTGCGAGATCTATCCCACCAACGCAACGCTTCTTGTGGATACCTACAACGTGATCGAATCGGGCATTCCGAACGCCATTCGCGTTTTCAATGAGGTTCTTGCACCAAAGGGAATTAAAAAATGCGGAATCCGAATCGACTCGGGTGATATTACCTACCTGACGCAAAAGGTTCGTAAGATGCTTGACGATGCGGGCTGGACCGAGTGCAAGATCGTCGTTTCCAACTCAATGGACGAATACATTATCCGTGAATTGATCCGTCAGGGTGCGGAGATCGATGCATTTGGCGTGGGTGAACGCTTGATCACCGCAAAGAGCGATCCTGTGTTTGGCGGTGTTTACAAGCTTTGTGCGATTGAAAACGAAAAAGGAGAGATCCTTCCGAAGATCAAGATCAGCGAAAACGTCGGAAAGATCACCACACCTCATTTCAAGAAGGTGTACCGCCTGCGTGGCAAGGACACGGGCAAGGCAGAGGCGGATCTGATCTGCCTGTGGGACGAGACGATCGACGATACGAAGCCGCTTGAGATCTTTGATCCGGAGCATACCTGGAAGCGAAAGACGATGGAGAACTTCACGGCAACCGAGCTTCTCGTACAGATTTTCAAAAATGGAAAGCAGGTTTATGATCTTCCTACGCTTGATCAGATCCGTAGCCACTGTGCAGAGGAGATTGCGGGAATGTGGGAAGAGGTTCGTCGCTTCACCAATCCTCATAACTACTACGTTGACCTCTCGCAAAAGCTTTGGGATATTAAGCACGATATGCTCAAGACCCGAAGCGGGGCATACAAAAAATAAATTGACGGTAACAGAAAAGCCGCTCCTTCAAGTTTCTTTGGAGGAGTGGTTCGTTTTTTCTAAAAAAACCTATCTTTTTTTGGAAAACCTATTGGAATTTGTATAATAATATGATATAATATTAAAGCGAATTGTAATGTTTGGGTTGCATCACCGTGAGAATGGGGTGCAGCCTGTTCAAATCCGTTTGTTTTGGGAGGCGGCAATGGAATTTTTGACCAAAATCTGGAGCTGGATCTGTAAGTTCACCGAGGATTGCATCGTTGAGCCGATTGCAAATATCGGGGTGAAGGATATCGTCGATATCCTTTTGCTTGCTGTCCTGATCTATGCCTTGTACAAGTTTTTCCGCAAAAGACGTGCGGGAAGAATGCTGATGGGTCTTGTTGTTGTTACCGTTGCGGCAATTCTCTCCACGTTGATCGGATTTCCCGCACTCTCCTATCTTTCGAGACTTTTCGCGGGAGCGGCGTTTTTCTGCGCAATCGTGATCTTTCAGCCTGAATTCCGCGATACTCTCGAGCATATCGGCAATTTTTCATTCCTCAATCTCGGTCGGAACGGACTTTCGAAGAAAAAATACAATCAGGTCAAGGAAACGGTGGATGACGTTGCCGACGCAGTCTTTTCCATGGCGGATTCCCATACGGGTGCATTGATCGTATTTGAGGGACTCACTAAGCTTGGGGAGATCGTGCAAACGGGTAAGCCGATCGATGCAAGGCTTACCTCACACCTGCTTCTGAACGTTTTCTATGATAAAACCCCCTTGCACGACGGTGCGATGATCGTTCGGGATATGCGAATTCTTGCCGCAAGCTGCGTGCTTCCTTCCTCGAAGGGCAAGCTTGATTTCGGCAGTATGGGAACCCGTCATCGCGCGGCAGTCGGTGTTACGGAGGTCAGTGACGCGCTCGTGATCGTTGTTTCCGAGGAGACGGGAATTGTGTCTGTGGCGCAGAACCGTAAATTGCTTCGCGGAATTCAAAAGGACGATCTCAAGGACATTCTGTTGACCTTCGTTGCGGGAAATACCCATCTCCGCGCAAAGCGTGCCGCGGCGCACGAGCGATTCCAATTGGCAATCGACGAGCGCATAAAGCAGCTGACGAACACGAGAAAATCCTCCGCGGCGGCAGGATCTGCTCCGATTGCGGAAGAGCCGTCCGATGAGTCGGTTTCCACACCGAAGCCTAAGAATGATAAAAAGCATGAAGGGGGAAGAGACGCATGAAAAAGAATGCAATTCTTGATCGAATCGCGCCCAAGGCATCAGGTAAAAGCCTTTGGAAACGATTGGACGTTTTTCCGCGCTTGCTCTGCCTGCTTCTGGCGCTGATCGTTTGGCTTTTGGTGGTCAATACGCAGGATTTTTCCGATCAAAAGCCTCTTGAGGATGCTTCGGGAATTACGGAAGTAGCCTCATGAGGAGGAATGACGGCAAAACGGAGCTTTTGATTGGCGGGATCAGCGTATCTGTTTTTGCGGACGACGAGGAAATAATCAAAAAAGCGAAGGACAAAATGAAGCGCGCGGGGATCTCACCCTCAACGCTTCATTTTCGCCTCTGTAAACGTTCTGTCGATGCACGCAAGCGTGAGGATATCCGCTTTGTGTGCACGGTTTTGGCATCGGGAGAGGTCTCTGCAAACGCACTCCGATCTCCTCGGCTGCAGGAGGCGGGCATCAAGCTTCTTGAGAGAGAGGAACCGACGATCACCTTTGGCGGCAAGCCGCTTCATCACAGACCGATCGTTGTCGGAATGGGGCCTGCGGGCTTGTTTGCCGCATTGACATTGGCGCAAAACGGATACGCGCCGATCCTCATTGATCGCGGCTCGGACGTAAAAACAAGAGCGGAAAAGGTTGAACGCTTTCGTAGGGAAGGATTGTTGGATCCAGAATCGAATATCCAATTCGGAGCAGGCGGTGCGGGAACCTTTTCGGACGGCAAGCTCGTGACGCGTATTAACGATGCGCGGTGTAATTTCGTTCTCGAAACGCTCCAACGCTTCGGTGCGCCCGAAGAGATCCTGATCAAGGCAAAGCCGCACATCGGGACAGATATTCTGCGTGTTGTGGTTTCAAACGTGCTTGAGGAGATCGAGCGCTTGGGCGGTACGCTGTATTATGATTGCCGGATGACCGATTTTGAGGAGAATGCAGACGGATCTGTGACTGTTCACACCTCAAGGGGCGATCTTGTGTGCGGCGCATTGATCCTTGCTCTCGGGCACAGCTCGCGCGACACCTACGAGCGATTGATCAAGAAGAATTTTGCGATCGAGCCAAAGCCGTTCTCGCTCGGTGTTCGTATTGAGCATCTGCAGAGTGATATTGATCAGGCACTTTACGGCAAATTTGCAGGAGATCCCAGACTCGGCCCTGCGGAATATACACTTTCCGATACCAAGGGAGAGAGAGGCGTTTACACGTTTTGTATGTGTCCCGGTGGAGAGGTCGTTGCTGCGACGTCCGAGATGGAGGGTGTCGTTGTCAACGGAATGAGCTATCACGCAAGAGACGGCAAAAATGCAAACTGCGCGTTGCTTGCATCGGTTGGACTTTCCGACGTTTCTCCCATCGAGGGAAATGCGGCACTTGGCGCGATTGCATTGCAAAGAAGAATCGAGCGCTCCGCCTTTGAGGCAGGTGGCAAGAACTATTCCGCACCAGTCTCGACCGTTGGAGATTTTCTCGACCGAAAATGGGGAAGCAAGCCGACAAGAATTTTGCCATCCTATCGGGACGGAGCGACTAAAGAAGCTGATCTTGATACGGTCTTGCCGAGGTTTATCACTGATGCGCTGCGCTACGGAATCCGTTCTTTTGGCAGAAAACTGAGAGGATTTGATTCGCCCGATGCAATTCTCAGCGCGGCAGAGACTCGCACCTCGGCACCGCTTCGCATCCTCCGTCATGCGGAAACAATGACGGCTCTCGGACACGAGCGTATCTACCCGTGCGGCGAGGGAGCGGGATATGCGGGCGGTATTACCAGTGCTGCGGTGGACGGATTGCGCGCGGCACAGGCATTTATGGAGCAATTTGCTCCTTTGGAATCTTAAAAAAGAAACGGCGTTGATCCAACGTCGACGGATGAACGCAAGGAGATAGAATGAATCAGAAACCAAGACGGAAAAAGTGGTTGCTGCGTCACGATCGCGGTGACTTGAACATAGAACAAGAGGTTGCACGTCTTTGCAGCGACTTGAAATGCTCGGAGATCATGGCGCGCTTGCTTCACACAAGGGGATATAAAACCCCCGAGCAGGCAAGGTCGTTCTTGCAAAAGGACGAGGTCCGCTTGCACGATCCTTTCCGACTCAAGGATATGGATGCGGCAGTGAAGCGCGTGGAAGAGGCACTTGAGCGTGGAGAAACGATTGCAATTTACGGAGACTATGACGTGGACGGCGTCACCTCGGTCAGCCTGCTCTACCTGTACCTTACATCAAGAGGCGGAAGGGTTGGATATTACATCCCCAGCCGAAGCCGTGAGGGGTACGGACTTTCCACGCCCGCAATCGACCGTCTCAAAAACGAACGGGACGTCAAGCTGATGATCACGGTTGATACGGGTATTACGGCAAATGCGGAAACGGCATATGCCAAATCCCTTGGAATCGATACGGTAATTACCGATCACCACGAATGTCACAACGAGCTTCCCGAGGCGTGTGCAGTGGTCAATCCGCACCGTCCCGACGATGCATATCCCTTCAAGGAGCTGGCAGGCGTTGGCGTTGTATTCAAGCTGGTTTGCGCACTTGAAATGGCACGTGTCAGACGGGAGGGCGGAACCGACCTGGAGGCGGTCAAGAGAATCTGCACTCATTACGGCGATCTTGTTGCCATCGGTACGGTAGCCGATGTGATGCCGATCGTGGATGAAAACAGATTGATCGTTGCCTTTGGCTTGCGCTTGATTTCGGAAACCAAGCGTCACGGTCTGCGTGCGCTGATCGATGCGGCGGCAGGTGCCAACACGGCAAAAAAGAAAAAAATCAATTCAAGCTTTATTGGATTTGGAATTGCCCCCCGTATGAATGCGGCAGGGCGCGTGAGCAGTGCAAGCATTGCCGTCGAGCTGCTTTTGAGTGAGGATGACGAATCTGCACGTGCGCTTGCGGAGCAGCTTTGTGAGCTGAACGTGCAAAGACAGATAGAAGAGAATCGGATCGCGGAGCAGGCGTATAAGAAGATCGAGCATACGATGGATCCCGAGCGTGACCGCGTGATCGTGATCGATGACGATACCTGGCAACAGGGAATTATCGGAATCGTCTCCTCGCGTATTACCGAGCGTTACGGCTTGCCATCCATCCTCATTTCCTTTGACGGATCTACCGAGGGCGCTCCTTGCCTGACCGATCTTGGAAAAGGCTCGGGAAGAAGCATTCGCGGCTTGAATCTCGTTGGAGCGCTTGCTTACTGTGAGGATCTGTTGGTTCGCTTTGGAGGCCACGAGCTTGCCGCAGGTCTTACCATTCAACGCTCCAATATCGATGCGTTCCGTGCTCGCATCAACGAATATGCACGGGAGCAATTGGACGAGGAAATGCTTTGCCTTAGCCTGGATGCGGATTGCAAGGTTGAAATGAACGAGCTGACGATGCAATTGGCTCAGGAGCTTGATCTGATGGAGCCGTTTGGAATTTCGAATCCCGTTCCAACGTTTATGGCAACCGAGCTTCGCGTTTTAAAAACCATTCCTATGGCGGGGGGGAAGCACACCAAGCTGATCGTGGAAAAGAACGGCATTACGATGAATGCCATTTGGTTTGGTATTTCCACGTCCGATCTTCCGTTTGAGGAAAATGATCCCATTGACGTTCTTTTTCAGCTCAACGTGAACGAGTATCAGGGTACCACGTCGCTGCAGATGATCGTGCAGGACGTACGCATCTCTCCTGCTTATGAGGAAGCATTTAAGGCACAGATCCACCGTTATGAGGAGATCTGTGGCGGTGCGCGCTTTGGGGAATCGGAGGACGTCATTCCCACGCGCGAGGATTTTGTTCCTGTTTACAAAACACTCCGTCGGGAATATTACGCAGGCAGAACGATGTTCCACGCACGCCAATTGCTTTCTCTCCTGCGCGGTGCGAACGGAGAGCCTCTCAATTACGTCAAGCTGAGATTTATGATCCGCATTATGCAAGAGCTGCAGCTGTGCGAGGTAGAGGAATATCCGGGAGATCTGTTTCAATTCAGCTTCCAATTCCGCGCCGACAAAACCAAAATCGAAAAATCCTCGATTCTCCGCAAGCTGAAGCTTCAGACTTACAGAGAATAACGCAGGATATACACCCAATTGTTTGGGCTTTTCATCACAATTATTTTTTCAGAAAGGCGAGATCGTTATGCAGGAAACCAGCGTATCTCATACCGATATTAAGCGGCTTTTGGATATTCTGAAGGCTACGGGAAAGAAATATAACATAGAGAAGATTCAAAAGGCGTTTGAATATGCCAACGAGCTTCACCAAGGACAGTTCCGCGTGAGCGGAGATGCCTACATCTCGCATCCGATTGCGGTTGCAGAGATCGTCGCGGGACTTGAGCTGGATACCGATTCCATCTGTGCCGCGCTCCTGCATGACACGGTAGAGGATTGCTCCGAGAAAACCAACATCAAGGAGATTGAAAAGCTCTTTGGAAAGCCCGTGGCTCTCCTTGTTGACGGGTTGACCAAGCTCGTTACGCTTCAGATAGAGGACAAAGAAGAGGAGCATATTGAAAATCTCAGAAAGATGCTGCTTGCGATGTCCAAGGACGTTCGTGTCATTTTCATCAAGCTTTGCGATCGCTTGCATAATATGAGAACGCTTGCGGTCAAGCCCGATAACAAGCGTCGTATGACCGCGCTTGAGACGATGCAGGTTTATGCACCTCTCGCACACCGTCTCGGTATGCAGAAAATCAAGCAGGAGCTGGAGAATCTCGGCTTGCAGTATCTTGATCCGATTGGATTCGGAGAGATCCGTCAGCATATTGAGAACAAATACGGTGAAAATCTGAATTTCATTGAGGGTATCCGCGCAGAGGTTTCCACTAAAATGCAGGAAAATCACATCGGCTTTACGCTCGAGGGACGAATCAAATCGGTTTACTCGATCTATAAGAAGATGTATAATCAAAACAAATCCTTTGACGAGATCTATGATTTTTACGCATTGCGTATCATCGTCGATACCGAGCTGGAGTGTTACACGGCACTTGGCTTGATCCACGAAATGTTCAATTCCATTCCCGGTCGATTCAAGGACTATATTTCCACGCCAAAGCCCAATATGTATCGCTCCTTGCATACCACGGTTATCGGACGCGACGGAATTCCGTTTGAGGTACAGATCCGTACGTGGGATATGCACCATGTTGCAGAATACGGTATCGCGGCACATTGGAAATACAAATCCGGAGCAACCTCTAAGGAGGAGATGGATAAGAAGCTCGAATGGATCGCACGTCTTTTGGAGACGGAGGATGAGCAACGCGATCCCGATGAGTTTATGGATGCGCTCAAAACCGATATTTTCCACGACGAGGTGTTTGTTTTCACGCCAAAGGGAGACGTGATCGCGCTTCCCAGCGGCTCCACCGTGATTGACTTCGCCTACGCGATTCACTCAGCGGTTGGAGATAAAATGATCGGCGGAAAGATCAACGGTATGATCGTACCCATCGATCGTACGCTTGAAAACGGAGAGATCATTGAAATCTTGACCTCTTCCTCTACCAAGGGCCCCAGCCGCGATTGGCTCAGTATCGTCAAGACCAGTGCGGCGCGTGCAAAGATCCGCGCGTGGTTCAAGCGCGAGAAAAAGACGGAGAACATTGCGCTTGGTAAAAGCGTGATGGAGGCGGAGATCCGTAAGATCACCAAGACCTGCACCGAGGCACAGCGTGATGCCGTTACAACTGCCATCAGCGAGCGCTTCGGCTTCAACTCTGCGGAGGATTTCTACAACGCGATCGGCTATGGCGGCGTATCGATGGGTAAGGTGATCAATCGCCTTGAGGATACCTGCGCACGTTTGATCAAGCCCGAGCAGACCGAAGCTCCCGTCAAAAAGGAGGTAGAGCCTGAGAAGCTTGTTGTGGCTTCTGCCGCAACCACAAAGCGCGTAAAATCCAACAGTGGAATTATCGTGGATGGGGAAGCGGGCTGTATGGTGAAATTTGCAAAATGCTGCAATCCGCTGCCGGGTGACTCGGTGATCGGCTTTATCACCAAGGGCTTTGGTATTTCCATTCACAAAAAGGATTGTCCCAACGTCCTGCAGGGAATGAAGGTTGAGGAAAACCGCGACAGATGGAAGCCCGCATATTGGGAAAACACCGAAGCAAAGGGCAATGATAGCAGTATTTACGAGGCATTGCTCCAAATTCGCGCGGACGACCGCATTGGAATGCTTGCGGATATTTCCGTGGCACTTGCGGATATGCGCGTTTCCATTCTCCAGATCAACGTTATTCATCAGAGCGATGCTTCCATCATTAACCTCAAGGTTGGATGTCGCAATATCGAGCATTATAATTCCATTGTATCTCGTCTGCGCGGACTCAACGGAGTTTCCAATATCCAGCGCGGATTCTCGTAAGAAAGGACGTAACGCTTACTATGAAGGCTGTGATTCAGCGTGTATCGCACGCATCGGTTGTTGTCGAGGGGCAAACCGTTGGAAGCTGTGGGGAAGGATTTTTGATCCTGCTTGGCGTTGCCGAGGGGGATACGGAAACCGACGCAGAGCTTCTTTGCAGAAAAATTGTAAATCTCCGCATTTTCCAGGATGAAAACGGGAAAATGAATCGCTCACTCAAGGATATCGACGGTGAGATGCTTGTAATCTCGCAATTTACGTTGATGGCGGATTACAGACACGGAAATCGACCTGATTTTCTTGCCTCTGCCAAGCCGGACGAGGCAAACCGCCTTTATGAATATTTCAAGGCATTGGCGTCCAAGGAGATCCGCCGTGTGGAATCCGGTGTTTTCGGCGCACATATGGACGTCTCGCTTCTCAACAACGGTCCCGTTACCATTGTTATGGACAGTGAAGTTCTCAAGAAGAAAAAATAAAGGATTTTTGTTATGAAACTGAAAATAGACGGTAAAATAAACGTATATTACGTTCAGACACTGTGTATGATCTTCTTCCCGGGAGAAAAATTTGGCGACGGTGAGCTTGAGGACGGTGAACCGACGCTGTCGCTGAAGCTGGAAGCGCTTGAGGATGGGCTGCAGGCATCTGCGACCGTTGCGGTTGACGGAAAGCAGGCAAGCGCTGTTAAGCATATGGCGTATTCTCCGTATTATGATAATGATAAGCTTGGAAAGCTGGTTTGCGGTGCGGCTGTTGTTGCCGCTTGTGATGAACTGATCGGATTCCGTCCACCGTGGGGAATGCTGACGGGAGTTCGTCCCTCAAAGGTTGCAACCGAGCTTTTGCAAAACGGTGTGAGCAAGACGAGAGCAAAAAAGATCTTGTCGAGCGATTATCTTGTCATCCCCAAAAAAGCTGCACTTGCAGTTGACGTTGCACTCAATGAGCAGAAGCTGATTGGAGAACCGCAGAAGCGCGATTGCAGCGTTTACGTTGCAATTCCGTTCTGTCCGTCAAGATGCTCGTACTGTTCTTTTGTCTCGTATACCTCAAAAAAGCTTCTGGATCTCATTCCCGCATATCTCGAGCATTTACTGCTTGATCTGGAGATCACCTTTGCAAAGATCAAGGAGCTTGGATTGAACGTTCGCACGGTTTATATCGGCGGTGGAACGCCGACGATCCTGAGCGCAGACCAGCTTCGGATGCTGCTCTCCAAAATTGCAGATCTGACCGACGTTTCCGCACTTGAGGAATATACGCTGGAGTCGGGACGTCCCGATACCATTACGGCAGAAAAGCTTGCGGTTGCGGCAGAGTACGGTGTCAGCCGAATTTGTGTCAACCCGCAGTCACTTTCCGATGAGGTGCTCCGTGAGATCGGTCGTTCTCATAATGCGCAGGATTTTCTTCGCGCATTTGAGATCGCCCGTGAATCGGGAATTCCCTGTATCAATACCGATCTGATCGTCGGCTTACCGGGTGACAGCTTCAAGAGCTTTGCACATACGTTTGATACGATTCTTTCGCTCCGTCCCGAAAACATTACCGTACATACCTTCTGTGTCAAAAAAGCGGCGGATATTCTCAAGCAGGGAAGCCATATTTACTCTATTCGCGGAGGCGATGCGGGCAAATGTGTCGATTATACTCAGCTCAAGGCACATCAGGACGGCTATAAGCCCTACTATATGTACCGTCAGAAGAACACCGTAGGAAATTACGAAAACGTAGGCTTTGCATTGGATGGCAAGGAAGGACTTTACAACATATATATGATGGAAGAGGTCCATTCCATTTTTGCGGTCGGTGCGGGTGCGGTTTCCAAAATGGTTGACTACAAGCCCCAAGACGGTACAAAGCCTGTTATTGAACGCTTGTTCTATCCCAAGTATCCGTACGAATATTTGGAGGATACGAGTACGCGAGATAAGGTTGCCGCAATGGAGGCATTTTATCTTGCACACGGATTGTTGCAGGACTAAAGCTGTATCTGTGACCTCTTTTTGGAAAGGAGTGCACACGAATGAAACAATTTTATAAGGTTGAAGAGCTTGCGACGGAGAAGGAATGGGAAGCCTTTGTGCGATATTGGGATAAGGATCTGGAGGCTCGTATGATCAACGCGGCACGCAGACTCTCAAGAATTGAGGGACTCCGCTTTATCGGGCTGACAGGGCCAACCTGCTCGGGTAAGACTACGGCAGCCGAGCGCCTGACTGACTATATGGAGCGTCACGGACATCGCGTTCACGTGGTTTCTCTGGATGATTTTTACTTTGATAAATCTTATCTGATTCAGCGCGCAAATGACGATCCCGATATTGAGATCGATTACGATTCCGAGGAGACGATTGACGTCGATCTTTTTGCAGAAAAGCTTGAATCGCTGATGCGCGGAGAGCCGACTCAAATGCCACGCTTCGATTTCCCGAGCGGATTGCGCGTAGACGGAGAGCGGATCGATCCCGAACCGACCGACGTGTTTCTTGTTGAGGGCATTCAGGTTCTTTATCCAAAGATCGATGCAATCCTTCGCCGCGCAACCTATCGCTGTATTTATATTTCTCCTGAATCCGCAATTGAAATCGGAGGATCTCTGTATTTGCCGAATGAGATCCGTTTGATGAGACGGTTGGTGCGCGATTATCGCTTCCGAGCAAGTACGCCCGAGTTTACCTTCTATCTTTGGCAAAGCGTGCGTGCAAACGAGGAAAAAAATATTGTTCCGAATGCGGCAAATTGCGATCTGTTTATTGATTCAACGATGCCGTATGAGATTGGGATGCTAAAGCCGCATCTTGAAAAAATATTTGCGGAAATGTCACGAAAGAACGAGTATTGGAAAAGCGCTTGGGAGATTTTGCAAAGAATTCGGACTTTGCATGAGGTCAGCGATTCCTATATCTCCGAAAACTCACTTTATAAGGAATTTATCAGATGAAAATTTTACTCAAAAATGCAACACTGTTGCCCGAATGCGGATTCGGTTCCAAATCGGTCAACGTGTTGGTCGAGGATGGAAAAATAGCGAAAATTACCGAGAAACTCCCGCTTGACGCCGTGGATTCTACGGTTGATTGCGGTGGCAATCTTTTAATTCCGGGCTTTTATAACGCACACTGTCACGCGGCAATGACGTTGTTCCGCGGATACGGAGAGGATCTTCCGCTTCAGCGTTGGCTTGAGGAGCGCATCTTTCCTGCGGAGGATCGCCTGAGCCCCGAAAGCGTTCTCGCGGCATCTCGCTTTGCAATTGCCGAGATGCTTCGGAACGGCATTGTCTCCTTCTCGGATATGTATATGTTCGAGGACGTGACCGCCGAGGCTGTGCTGGAAAGCGGAATCAAGGCAAATCTTTCGAGGTGTATTGTTTCGTTTGATCCAACCGCAGATATGAAAAACGATTTCCGTCTGCGTGAGTCCCTTGAGCTTGTTGATCAGTATCACGGAGCTGGCAACGGACGACTCAAGATCGATCTTTCTCTCCACGCGGAATATACCAACGTTCCGCACGCCTGCGAATATGTGGGGCGTGTTGCAAGGGAACGCGGACTTTTGATGCAGTTGCATCTCTCCGAGACCGAAAAGGAGCATAGGGAGTGCATTGAAAGACATGGAAAAACGCCTGCGCGCTTCTTTGCGGATCTTGGTGTGTTTGATACCCCTACGCTTGCCGCACACTGTGTGTGGGTGAGTGACGAGGATATTGAGATCATGGCGCAAAAGGGCGTCACGGCAGTCCACAATCCGATCAGTAATCTCAAGCTCGGAAGCGGTGTGATGCCGATTCGAAGGATGCTTGACGCAGGCGTCAACGTTGCCTTCGGTACGGACGGTGTTGCATCCAATAACCGTCTCGACCTCCTTCGTGACTATCAGGTCGCTGCAATTTTACACAAGGGAATCTCCCGTGATCCCGCATCCGTTACCGCGCGTGAGCTTTTCCCGCTTGCCACGCAAAACGGCGCGTTGGCGCAGGGAAGGGCAGATTGCGGAAGGCTGGAGGTTGGTGCCTGTGCCGATCTGGTTCTTCTTGACCGCCACGCGATGCATAACGTTCCTTGCTATGACGAATACGCAATGCTGGCTTACAGTGCCGCTGCCTCGGACGTAAAAATGACGATGGTTGACGGGCGCATACTTTATCAAAACGGTGCGTATACTTCTATGGATGAGGAACGCCTGCGTTTTGATTTCGAACAAGTGCTTTCTCGTTATTTTTCATAACCTGAGAAGGCTGCAAGCATCGTGATGACCGTGGCTTTCGATGAGAAAGGGACGGTCAAAGCTATGCATTCGCTCCGGCATTCCAACTCGAAAAAAAACTTTTTTTCAGGGGTTCTGCTCCTGACGCTTTCAACCGTATCCGTTAAGGTGATCGGTCTGATCTACAAAATCCCCATGCTCGCGTACCTTGGATCCGAGGGCATGGGTTATTTCAATTCTGCGTATGAAATTTACGCGTTGTTTTGCGTGATTGCAACGGCTGGCTTGCCTGTTGCGCTTTCCGTTCTTATTTCAAGTGCGCTTGCGAGAGGGGAGGCGGCTGAGGTTGGCAGGATCTTCCGCGCCGCAACCTGGATCTTTTTTTTCATCGGCATCCTCGGGAGTGCTGTGATGGTTGCTTTTGCACGTCATTTTTGCGCGTTTCTCAAAAGTGACGGTGCATATGCCTCTTTGCTTGCAATTTCCCCAACAGTTTTTTTGATCTGTATTTCTTCCGCTTTGCGCGGATATTTTCAAGGCTTTGGAGAAATGCTGCCAACGGCTTTGTCGCAGGTCTTGGAATCGGTAGGGAAGCTGGCTTTTGGCTTGCTGCTCGCTCGCTTTGCCTTAAACCGAGGCTACGACACGCCAACGGTTGCCGCATTTGCGGGGATCGGATTGACACTTGGTACGTTGCTTTCCGTTGGTTATTTGCTGATTAAAAAAAGCAGATCTTACCGAGAGCGGCAGATCCTTGATGCGCTTCCGTCCTATACGTCGGTTTGGCGCACACTCGCAAAGCTTGCCGTTCCGTTGACACTCGGTGCCTCTCTTGTCAGTATTACTAAGCTTATCGATATGTCTATGATCCTGCGTCGGCTACAATCCATTGGATTTTCCGAGGTGCAAGCCAACCGCGCATACGGTAGCTATACCACACTTGCACTTTCTGTTTTCGGACTGCTACCGACGCTTTTAAATTCGGTTGCATTGCCGCTTGTGCCGAGCCTTTCGGGCGCGATTGCGGAGGGGAACGTTGAAAAGCAACGTGTAATGATCCGCCTTTCCTACAGGTTAACGGCGATTTTTTCCATTCCTGCGGCGATGGTGATCTCTGCTTTTTCTCATCCTGTTTTATCTCTTTTGTTTGGACACGATGCCGAGGCGGTCAACGTTGCCGCGCCGCTCCTTTCTTATCTTGGCGTTTCGGTCTTTCTTTCCTGTATGATCACCGCAACCAACTCTGTTTTGCACGCATATCGCATTGTCAATAAACCGATCCTTTCAATGCTGGCAGGTGCGATTGTCAAGATCATAGCCGCATATATATTAATTGGAAATCCGAAAATCGGGATAATGGGAGCGCCGATCAGCACCTTTCTTTGCAACCTGACCGTCGTATTTTTTAATCTTGCATTCGCGTTTCGTCTTTGCTCCATTAATGACTTACTATCCATTCTGTTGCGCCCGACGCTGTCAGCCGCGCTCTCCGTTGGGATCAGTGTGATTGGTTATCGTTATTTCCTTGAGCGTCTTGGGCAAGGATCTGTGTTGACGCTCACCGTGCTTTCCTTTGTTGTCATTCTCTATCTGCTTTTTGCTTGCCTGACACGCGCGATTACGGCAAATGACGTAAGGGAAATGCCGTTTGGAGACCGACTCTGCCGAATTTTGTCGCGCATAGGATTGCTGCACGATGAGAAAACGTATGAATAAATAATGAAAGGACTTTTCAAAAAAAATGGAACACAATGAAAAAATCGACCGACTCGTCCGCGCGTCGCGTTATGACATCAACGATCTTGTTGAGATCGTTTCCATTTTGCGCGGAGAGGGCGGATGTCCGTGGGACCGCGAGCAAACGCATAAAAGCATCCGAAACGATCTGATCGAGGAGACCTACGAGGTTGTGGAATCGATCGATTGCAATGATCCTGCGCTGATGCGCGAGGAGCTTGGTGACTTGTTATTCCAGGTTCTTTTTCACGCTCAGATCGCACGTGAGGACGGACAGTTTACGCTGGATGACGTGATTTCCGACATCAGTGCAAAAATGGTTCACCGTCATCCGCACGTGTTCGGCAGCGTACAGGTTGAAAACACGGGCGAGGTGCTTTCCAATTGGGAAACTATCAAGACAGAGGAGAAGCAACGCAACACCTTAAAGGACAAGCTGCAGGCAATTCCTCCTATGCTTCCTGCCTTGATGCGTGCGCAGAAGGTTGCAAAAAAATCGGGACAATATGCCGATGTGACAAGCGATGAGCTGATTGACTCGGCAAAGAGGTCGCTCGATGCCTTGCGTACAGGTGCGGATACATCCGAAACGCTCGGTCAGATTCTCTTTACTCTCGGTGCATTGGCTTATCGGGAGGGAATTGGGGCAGAAGAAGCCCTGTTCGAGACAACAAATCGCTTTATTGATACACTCTGAGCTTGTTTTTTAAAAATAGACTTGATAATTTTATTAAAATATGGTAAAATAAAGAAAAAAACGAATTGGAGGATACAAAAATGACGAAAACTCAATTGATTGCGCTGGCGGCACAGAGAAGCGGTGTTTCCAAAAAAACGGCAATGCAGGTTTGCGATGCGATGTTTGATTCTCTTTGTGAGGAGCTGATTGCAGGAGAGACCGTGCAGATCTCGGGTCTGGGTGTCTTTACCGTAAAGGAAAAGGCTGCTTATATGGCAAGAAATCCCAAGACAAATACGCCCGTGCAAATGCCCGCAACCAAGCGTATCTCCTTCTCGGCAAGCAAGGTTCTCAAGGAAAAGGTCAACGAATGAGGCTTGATAAATATTTAAAGGTATCCCGAATTATCAAGAGACGAACCGTTGCAAACGAGGCTTGCGATGCCGCCCACGTAACCGTCAACGGAAGACCTGCAAAAGCCTCCTATGACGTGAAAGAGGGCGATGTGCTTGAAATTACCTTCGGTCAACGTGTTCTCAAGGTTCGCGTTGTAAGCGTAAAGGAATTCACCTCCAAGGCGGAGGCGAGTGAGCTTTACGAGGTTGTCGACTGACCGTCAGACATAATCAGAGCTGTCTCTTCATACATTGTAGCAAATCCGTTTGGAGGTATGTGCTGCGATGAGTGAAACAGAAAAGCAAGACCGTGGAGCGCACCGCGTTTCTATGCAGGCAAGAGCGAACGCCGAAATACGAGGCGTTACAGAGGTGGTCAGCTTTGACGAGCAGATTGTTTCCCTGGAAACGGTTTGCGGCGGAATGACGGTTTCCGGCGACGGTCTTCATATAAGCGTTCTGAACGTGGAGGAGGGCCTTGTTGCATTGGACGGCAAGATCGACTCCATTGAATATGAGGATACAGTGGCTTCGGAAGGTAGCAAGAAGCGCCTTTTTGGACGGCTGATGAGATAAGGTATGGGGATTTCACAGCTTGCATTGGCAAGGCTTTATCTCCTTGCACTAGCCGTTGGAGCGTGCTTGGGTATCTTTTATGATGCCCTGCGTTTGACGCGCGTATTTTTTGGCGTGCGCTATACGAACCGTTCAGCAAAGCATTTTGCCAACGTACACTTGCCACTTCTCAAGCCGAAAAAAGACCGAACAAAAAGCCCACTTTTGGGAACATTGATCTTTTTTGAGGATCTTTTCTTTGGCTTGCTGTGCGGTGCTTCTATGATTCTCTTGTTTTATTCGGAAAACAATGGGAAGATTCGTATGTTTGCATTTGTTTGCGCGATCATCGGTTTTTGGATCTACCGTGCAACGCTTGCAAAGCTTGTAATGCTGTTTTCCGAAGCAATTGTGTTTGCCCTGGAAACGGCGATCCGCTATCTCTTCTTTTTCTGCTCATTTCCATTCCGTGTCAGTGGAAGATTTTTGTGGAATACGCTTGATCGCTTTGGAGCGCGAATCGGAAATGCGGAGCGAAAAAAGAAAAGAATTGCATTTACCGAGCGTGAGCAAAAAAGACTTGCGCAGGCGTGCGGAATGATCCCGCACGAAAAACAAAAGGGAAGTTTAAAGAGGGGACGCGCGTATGGAACAGCAGGGAAAAAAGCAGTTCAGCCTGAGTATGCTGATGCGAATTGCAATCGCGGTCATTGTCGTGGTCTCCATCGTCGTGTTCGCAAACAGCGTGATGAAATATAACGAGCTTACAAAGGAAGAGGAGAAGCTGGAAGCGATCGTTTCCGAGCTTCGTGTTCTGCGCGAGGAATTGATTATCACCGCAGGCTCTGCCGAGAAGCTTTCCGAAATTTTGCAGGATTATGAGCAATATAAGCTTTTGATGTCCTCCGATACCGAGCTTGGAAGTAAGCTGATGCAATTGGAAATGATGCGGATCGAGCTGGATATGATGCTCAGTGACCCCGAGGTCAGCGATTACATCAAAAAAATTGCGCGTGAAAAGCTCGGACTTTATTTCCCGGATGAGGAAATTTTTTACACGAATATCAATTGAGGATAAAGAAAATGGCAGATAACAAAAAGACCTCCCAAAAAACGGTTGCGCAAAACAGAAAGGCGTTTCACGACTATTTTGTAGAGGAAAAATTTGAGGCGGGAATTGCGCTCTTCGGAACAGAAATCAAAAGCATTCGTCACGGAAACGTGAACCTCAAGGATTCCTATTGCTCCTTTGAGGGAGGAGAGATCTTTGCGCTCGGTGTCCATATCAGTCCGTATGAGCAAGGAAACATCTTCAATCAACCGCCCCTTCGTCCCAAAAAGCTTTTGATGCACAAAAGAGAGATTATGAAGCTGCAGGGATTGGTACAGCAAAAGGGATATACGGTTGTACCGCTCGAGATATATTTTTCGGGAAGTCATGCGAAGATGGAGATCGGACTTTGCAGAGGCAAAAAGCTTTATGATAAAAGAGAATCCGATGCAAAGCGCGAGGCGGCAAGAGATATTGACCGTCATATGAAGGATAAAAGCTTTGAGGGTAGATAACCGCGAAAACCGCCGCAAAAACGGCGGTTTTTGAGTGAAATTGGTGTTGACAGAAGAGAGAAAATAGGGTATAATAAATAAGCTACTCAAATTCCATGGGGGTGCAATGGTTTCGACGGGGATTTTGAGGCATGATAAGCGTGGCGAGCCGGACAATCTCGATAAAGGTCCAAACTTAAAAAATAAACGACAACAATACTGTTGCTATGGCTGCCTAAGTTTTACGCCCTCAGGGCGTAAAACCGGCAGTGCTGTGACCTGCGGGTCACCCGTTCCTCCGAGGAGTACCGCGACCTCGGACTGAGCGTCATTTGAGCGGTGAACATGCATCGGTGGTTCGCACTTGAGCCGATCATGCACAAAAGGGCTACCTTGAGGGAAAGCGTGTCTGTTCGCGCTCCCGAGGGGGAATTCTAAACAACAGACTGTCCACGAAGAAGGTTGTGTCAAGAGGTTTTCGGACATGGGTTCGATTCCCATCATCTCCACCAATAGAAAAGGGGCATCTTCGGATGTCCTCTTTTTTCTATTTGCGGAAGTGTGTCTATACGGATTGAACCCACCACGGAAAAGAAGGAGCACATGGCTCCTTCTTTTTTGGTATTAATTTTCATCCATATCCGCGCGGATGAGCTTGTCGAGCAGCTCCGCAACGTGCTTGACGGACAGGGAAGTTGTATTGATGCAGAGATCGTAGTTTTCGTGCTTGCCCCATTTGTGGCCCGTATAGTATTCGTAATATTTTGCACGGCCTTTGTCAATGCGCTTGATCTTCTTGATCAGATCCTTGTCCGAAAGATTTTCGTGCAGCTCTGCCTTGAGTCGGCAACGCTTGACCTTTGCATCCATTTCCGCATAGACAAACAGACGGATGGGATTGAGATCACGAAGGATGTAGTCTGCACAGCGTCCAACGATCACGCAAGAGGATTTCTCTGCCATTTCACGCAAAACGGTTGCTTGAGCTGTGTAAATCGCGTTGTGGTGGCGAAAGACGTAATCGGGAGCATTGTACTGATGCAGGGTGCGTCCCGTTGTAATCGGGAAAAACATCTGCGGTCCTTGCTCAATGATGTTATGAACGTAATGCTCTGCCAGCTGTGTGCGATTGGCGATCTCTGTCATGATTTCCTTATCGTAATAGGCAATTCCAAGAGACTCTGCAAGTCGCTTGCCAATCTCTCTGCCGCCGCTTCCAAACTCACGGCCGATGGTGATGATCTTATTCATTCTGTGTATCCTCCTTGGAAAAGGAATTATATGGATGTCGTCAATCTTATTTTATCACAGAAAAAAGAGTTTGTCAACACAAAAACACAGTTGACAAAAAAGTATATGTGTGCTATAATAATTTGGTTTGAAAAAGCATTTTTATCTTATAAATGGAGATCTTATGAAACACACGAATTCGCCGTATCGCTTTGGCAACGGTCTGCGCGATGGAGTTCCGATTGGACTCGGATATTTGTCTGTGTCATTCGGATTCGGCATCACGGCAGTTGGGCAAGGCTTACACGTGCTTGAGGCGCTCCTCATCTCAATGACGAATCTTACCTCCGCCGGGCAGGTTGCGGGAGTTACAGTTATGGTTGCGGGCGGCACGGTCGCAATGATCGTCGCAGAGATGATTCTGACACAGTTGATCATCAATCTGCGATACTCCCTTATGGGAATTACATTAACACAACGCCTTGATTCGAAATGCACAACCAAGCACCGTATGATGATGTCGTTCGGTATGACCGATGAAATATTCGCACTTGCCGCATCGAAGCCATATCCCGTCGGTCCGTCCTATTTTTACGGTCTAATGACTGCTCCTTATATCGGATGGGCAATGGGAACTCTGCTTGGTGCGCTTGCAGGGCAAATTCTACCAATGAGCGTTCGTTTGGCGCTTGGAATTGCCATTTACGCAATGTTTGTTGCAATTGTTTTGCCCCCAATGAAGCGTGAGCGCGGTGTTCTGATGGTGGTTGGAATTGCGGCGGGACTCAGTTGCCTGTTGCACTACGTTCCGTTTTTGCAGTTCATCTCGGATGGCTTTGCCATTATTATCTGTGCGGTAATCGCCGCACTTCTGATGGCGTGGCTCAAGCCGATTCCCGAGGAAGAGGAGGTGCAGGACGGTGAAGCTTGAATACCTTCTTTATATTCTCGTAATGGCGCTTACAACCTATCTTGTGCGTATGATCCCGTTCACGCTCTTTCGCAGGAAGATTACCTCACGGTTTGCAAGAAGCTTCTTTTATTACATTCCGTATGCCGTTTTGGCAGCAATGACCATTCCCGCAATCTTCTATTCAACGGGAAGCGTTCTCTCTGCAACGATCGGTCTTTTGGTGGCAATCCTATTGGCGTTCCTCGGAAAGCCTTTGATTGTGGTCGCAATTGCCGCGTGTGTCACAGCCTTTGCGGCAGGCTTTCTTCCGTTCTGATTTTTTGGACAAACAACAGGATCCCGTTCTAAATTGAATCAACCTCCCATATATTTTACCAACGTGAAATTATGGGAGGTTTTTATCATGGCGGAGCATTCAATTTATCAGGATATTGCCGAACGAACAGGTGGTGACATTTACGTTGGCGTTGTAGGGCCTGTTCGGAGCGGAAAATCAACCTTTATCAAGCGGTTTATGGAATCGGTCGTGCTGCCCAATATTGGCGAGGGATATTCGCGTGACCGCGCGCGTGACGAGCTTCCGCAATCTGCGGCAGGGAAAACAGTGATGACCACCGAGCCGAAGTTTATACCCGAGGAGGCGGTAACGGTTGTTCTGGACAACAATGCGCAGATGCGTGTTCGGATGATCGACTGTGTCGGGTATCTGATTCCCGAGGCGATGGGAGCGATCGAGGACGGTCAGCCGCGTATGGTGCGTACGCCGTGGAGAGAGGAGCCGATGCCGTTTGTGGAAGCGGCTGAAATGGGAACGCATAAGGTCATCACCGATCACGCAACGATCGGAATGCTGATTACAACAGACGGAACGATCGGGGAGATCTCTCGCGCTTCCTACGTAGAGGCGGAAGAGCGGATCGTTGCAGAGCTGCGTGCGTTGGGAAAGCCCTTTGCCATCATTCTCAATTCTGCAACCCCGCAAGCGGAAGGCTCGCAGGCATTGGCATACGAATTAGAGGAAAAATATAACGTTCCCGTAGCGCTCGTGAGCTGCCTGGAGCTTGATGCAGAGGACATCAGACATATTCTGGGGCTTATTCTGGAGGAGTTTCCTGTCAGTGAGGTTCGCGTTAAAATGCCGGCTTGGACATCGGCGCTGGAGCCGAATCACCGTATCCGCGCATCAGTTCGTGCCTCTATTTGTAAATGTGCGGAGCAGGTACACAAGATCGGTGACGTTGTTTCTGCTTTTGACGGAATGAAGGAAAATGAGTTTCTTTCCAATGCGGAAATAGAAATGCTTGACCTTGGAACCGGATGCGCAACGCTTTCACTCGAAATGAAGGAAGGACTTTATTATGAGATCATCAGCGAGCTTTCAGGATTTTCGATTCAGGATGAGGAAGGTTTGATCTCTCTTTTGAAAGAGCTTTCCGTTGTCAAGGCAAAATATGATAAAATTTCCGAGGCACTTGCTCAGGTAGAGGATAAGGGATATGGAATTGTGATGCCTGACGTGGAGGATCTTCATCTGGAAGAGCCGCAGATCGTCAAGCAGTCGGGGGGATACGGCGTCAGACTTCGTGCAGGGGCACAGTCAATTCATATGATTCGTGCAAATATCGAAGCTGAGATCAATCCCATGGTTGGTACAGAGCAGCAATCCGAGGATCTTGTTCGCTATATGCTCCGTGAGTTTGAGGAGGATCCCAAGAGCATTTGGGAGTCCAATATGTTTGGAAAGTCACTCTATGAGCTGATCAACGAAGGCTTGCACACCAAGCTCGATCATATGCCCGAGGAATCGAGAAAAAAGCTTTCCGAGACACTGGAGAGAATTATCAATGAAGGAAGCAATGGATTGATCTGCATTTTGTTATAAGAAAAGAAAAAGGACTTCTCGCAGTGACGCGGAAGTCCTTTCCTTTTATTATACGTTGATCGCTTCACGAAGCTTGGGAATGTTTTCATCCATATTGCCAACAAAAACGCTGGATGTACCCGCCACAAAGATGTCAGCGCCTGCCTCGCTCATCAGCTTGGCATTCACAAAGCTGACGTTTCCGTCAACCTCAATGAGCGCATCCGCTTTTCCGTTTGCATCAAGATATTCGCGAACCTTTTTGATTTTGACAAGTCCGTGCGGGACGAGCTTTTGTCCTGCAAATCCGGGGTTGACCGTCATAACGAGAATTCCGTCAATATCGTCCAAAACGTCCTCGATTACACTGATCGGCGTTCCGGGATTGAGTGCAACGTAAGCCTTGGCACCTCTGTCACGGATCTTGGCGAGCGCACGCTGGAGATGCTTGGTGGATTCGACGTGAATGCTGACGATATCACCCTCGCCAAACTCAAACCAATCCAGCTTGCTTTCGGGATCGTTGATCATAAGGTGAATGTCGAGCGGAATGTCGGTTACGCGGCGTACCTGCTTGATAAAATCTGTTCCGAGCGTAAAATTCGGAACGAACGAACCGTCCATAACGTCCAGATGCAGGTATTCGATGCCATGGCGCTCAAAGGTTGCCATCTGCTCGGAAAACTTGGTAAAATCCATACACATAAGGGAGGGAGAGATCATTTTCTTTAATTCTTTCATTTTTCCACCACCATAATCTTATTGAAAAATTCTCGGTTTTTAATGATTTCGAATGCTCGATCGCCCTCTGCGAGAGGAACGCGGTGCGTGATCAATGCTTCGGGATTGATGTAACCCTTCGAAATTGCCTCCACGCTTTCATCCCACTCGTTCACCGCATCATTTCGGTCGGAGTTCCAGCTGCCAAAGAAGGAAAGCTGCTTGCGAAGGATCTGCGCGTAGTTTGCTTTCTCAAGCGTAACGTCTGTGCCGGAGTTTCCGACGATGACAATGCGACCGAATGCCTGAATTGCCTGAATTGCATTGTTGAGGCAGACAACCGCTCCGCTTGCTTCTATGGCAACCTCGAATTTTTGGTTTTCATAGACCTCAAAACCGAGAGATCTTGCCATTTCAAGCTTCATTTCATCAATATCAACGAAGAAGACGTGGTCTGCTCCAAAATGTCTTGCCCACATACCGCAGATCATTCCGATCGTGCCTGCACCGTAGATTACCACGCTTTCGCCCTTTTTGACGTTTGCTTTCTTAATTGCGTGGAGGCAAACAGCCGCAGGCTCTACCATTGCACCTGCTTCGTATGAGACGTTATCGGGAAGAAATACAAGATTTTCGCGCTTGACGCAAAGCCAATCCTGCATACCACCGTCGCGACGGGAGCCGTAGTAATCGTAGCTGACACAGTTGGCGTAAGCCTGCTTCTGGCAGAATTCGCAGGATTTGCAGGGGAGAATGGGGTAGATGCAAGCGCGTTTGCCAAGCAGCTCCTTGTCTGCGCTTTCCTCAACGATTCCCGCAAACTCATGACCGAGAACGATGGGGTAGAAGTACGCCCCGTTTTTGAAAACGCGACCAATGTCACTGCCGCATACACCGCACGCCTTAACCTTCAGCAATACCTCACCGTCTTTTGGCGTGGGCTTCTGTGTGGGCTCAAGAATCACCCTTGCATTTTCGTATACTTGAATTCTCATAGGAACACTCCTTGTTAT
The DNA here is from genome assembly GCA_045632205.1 of Eubacteriales bacterium. GTDB lineage: Bacteria > Bacillota > Clostridia > Oscillospirales > CAG-272 > UMGS1865. The sequence continues at coordinate 1,638 of JAZQWH010000111.1, read as the reverse complement.
TTTGATTCATTTTAATTATATCTCAATTCTGGAATTGCTTCAATAGGTGTCGAAAATCTTGACAAACGATCATTTATTTGATATAATATAATCAAACTCGATCATATTTGATAAAATCGATCATGGAGGAGACTATGATAGGAACAGAACGTCAGAGAGAAATCCTAGAATACATCAAACGGAACGAAACGATCAGCATCGAACAGATCGTCAATACGTTTTTTGTATCGGAGGCGACCGCAAGACGAGATCTGAACGCGCTGGAGAAAACGGGTTTGATCCGACGTGTCTTTGGAGGCGCGACACTTGTGATGGGGTCTGATCGGCAGGTGCCGTTATTTGTCAGAGAACGGGAGGATGAAAGAGAAAAGCAAAACATCGGTCGGCGTGCCGCGACGCTTGTTCGGGATGGGCAGATCCTTTTTATCGACGGTTCCTCGACTGCACAATTTCTCCTGCCGCATCTTTCAAGATTCAACGATCTGATCGTCATTACAAACGGACTCAAAACGGCACAGACCTTGGGGGAAATGCATATCAAGGTATACAGCACAGGCGGTCTTCTCATTGACAATTCCTCTGTCCTGGTGGGCGCCGATGCGGAACGCTTTGTAGAGGGATACAACGCCGACGTTTGCTTTCTTTCCTGCAAGGGCTTTTCGGAGGACGGAAGGTTTACCGATACCTCATATGCGGAAACCGAGCTGCGTAAACGCTTTTTGGCAAACGCAAAAACAAAGGTTATGCTGATGACCAAAAACAAACTCGGAAACAAGTATATTCACACTCTGTGCCGAAAATCGGAGGTGGATTATCTTGTGATGGATGAGGAGACACCTCTCGAACCCATTTGAATATAAAAAGGACTCTGCTTTTTGCAGGGCCCTTTTTTGGAGGGATTAATCAACCTTTTCCATTGAGATCGGCTTTTCTCGGTAGGAATCCTTGTTTGCGACGATGTGCGCGAGCAACTCGTCAAAGCTGAACCACTCCACACGGTCAAGAAGATGCTCGTTGATACGGCGTCCAACCTCCTCAAATGCGCGAAGTCCTGCCATTGTGCCGTTGGAAAGAAGGCTTTGCCAATGCGTGCAGAGAATGGGATAGGAGCCAAGCTCGTCCATTTCCTTGATGATGCATCCGCTCTTGCCGTCTGCGGTCAGATAGTAGTCGGCAAGATGGCTGATAAATTCATCGTCGCAACGTGTGGTGTCCATCGATTCCCAAAACCAATCACGCGTAACGGCGGGAATAGCAACCACACAACAGTCATCCTCCTCATAGGAGATCCATGGCTTTACACCGGGTACACCGCGGAGCTGATGCAGGAAGTAATAGACGCTGTCATGACCGTATGTGTTTTGCATTGCTTGGCTGAGTGCGGCTACGTATTCTTCTTCGATCTCTTTTCCGAAATACCAGGGAGAGGTAACACCGTGACAGTCAAAGCCTGCCTGCTTGAGCAGCTCCAATGCGCGTGTGATGTAGGGCGTGAGCGTGGTTCTGTCCTGAGTACTTGCCCAAACGTCCTCGCGCTCGGGGCGTGCTTTGCCCGTGGCAAGGTCTACCGCCTTATAGTGCGAAAGCATTTCGGGACAGATGGAAAACGAGGGATAAATGCGAGTGCGTGCGCAATCA
>JAZQWH010000110.1:0-5683 GCA_045632205.1 Eubacteriales bacterium | reverse complement strand
TGTCTCCCCGTCAATCACCTCCGAGAATTCCCACGCACCGTTGAGCGTAAAATAGCTCTCGCGCTCCATATGCGGTCTCGGATATTCCTCCCACGGCGTCACCGTCAAATCTCTCGCCAACGCTTCCCCCTCGGGCGTCATCAGCTGTACCAATCTTTCTTCTTTTCCCATTTCACTCACCTCTCATTCATTGTCTCTATTATACCACACCTTACGGGATTTGACAAGGGGGTTTGTTAGGGGGTATTAGAGATTTATTAGGGATTTATTAGGGATTTATTAGGGATTTATTAGGGAAAACTTTTTGGGAAAAAGTTTTCCCTAAAACCCTTTCAAAAACTTTTAAAAAAGTTTTTGGGATAATTGGAGTTTTTTGTCTGTGTCACTGTCGATAGATGGTGAGACAGACTTTTTCGTTTCTCTTACAGTTCCAAACAATAGCTCCCGCCGCCATTTTGGTACCACTTCTCGCTGCGGCTCGGTCACGATGCGGTTCTGATATGCCCCCGGCATATCATTCATTCCCGCATCGCCGCTTTGCTACCCAAAATGGCCAACGATATGACTTTGCCTCTGTAATCGTTGTTTGCAGAGGCTCAATAGACTTCCCCAGCGGGGAAGACGGGGACAAACTGCCTTCGGCAGAGGAGGATGAGGAGAGCGGCTTCGCACAATCGATCGAATCTTCGCTTCCCCATAGCCTTCTCCTTGAGGAGAAGGTGGTTCGCGTAGCGAGACGGATGTGGTGTAGCGGCACGTTGCCGCCGGACGCGGTGTAGCGGCAACGTGCCGCCCATATTCTCCCCCCATACACAAAAAATCGGTTGACTTTTTGCGATAGATATGATATAATAAGATATTAAAGTGGGATTTTATCGGATTTTTTTGCAAAAGGAGGTGGAAAGATGGTTAAAATAACCGCAGTAGAGGCAGAAGGACTTGCCGCGCGCGTGGGCATTGTTGCGGGAGACGTTTTGGTCTCGATCAACGGAAATGACATCCGCGACGTGCTGGACTACCGCTTTTATCTGACCGAGCGGGAGGTCACGCTGGCATTGGTACGCGCCGGAGAGATCTATTCCGTCTGCATCCGCAAGGGTGAATACGACGACGTTGGCTTGGAATTTGAAACGCCCTTGATGGACAAGAAGCATTCCTGCCAAAACGGCTGCGTATTCTGCTTTATCGACCAGCTTCCTGCGGGGATGCGCGCGTCACTCTACTTCAAGGATGACGACGACCGTCTCTCCTTCCTGCACGGCAATTACGTCACGCTCACCAATCTTAAACAGGCAGACGTAGATCGCCTCATCAAGATGCACATTTCTCCCGTGAACGTATCGGTGCATACCACCAACCCCGAGCTGCGCGTGAAAATGATGAAAAACAAGCGCGCGGGGGAGGTCCTTCGTTATCTGCGACAGCTGGCGGATGCCGGAATTTCTCTCTGCACGCAGATCGTGCTTTGCAAAAATCTCAACGACGGCGCCGAGCTTGACCGATCTATGCGCGACCTTGAGGGCTACTACCCCGCCCTTCGCTCTTGCGCGATCGTTCCCGTCGGATTGACCCGACACCGCGAAGGGCTCTACCCCCTGGAGAGCTTTTCTGCCGAGGATGCAAGAGCGGTCATCGCGCAGGTCAACGCATTTGGAGACGAATGTCTCAAAAAGCACGGCACGCGCCTCTTCTATTGCGCCGACGAGCTTTATCTCCGCGCAGGGCTTCCTCTTCCCGAGGAGGGCTACTACGAGGAGTATTCCCAGATCGAAAACGGTGTGGGTATGATCACCTCGCTCACCGCCGAATTCGAATCCGAGCTTGCCTATCTCGACGAGTATCTCCCCGCATTCCGCGCGCCGCGTCACGTATCGGTGGCAACGGGTGTGGCGGCGTATCCGACGATCAAGCGTCTCGCGGGACTACTGGAGGCACGTGTCGAGGGCTTGCGCATCGACGTATACGAGATCAAAAACCACTTTTTCGGAGAAAGCGTGACCGTTGCGGGACTCCTTACGGGGTGCGACGTGCGCGATCAATTGCAAGGGCGCGAGCTTGGCGACGAATTGCTCTTCCCTGCCGTAATGTGCAAGGCAGACGAGGAGATCTTCCTCGACGATATGACCCCCGCGCAGCTATCCGAGGCGCTCGGCAATCTTCCCGTCCGTCCCTCCTCGAGCGACGGCGCAAGACTGCTCACCGAGCTGCTCGGTGTCTCCGAATGACCCCAACGCAGGACAGAAAGGACTGATCAGAATATGGCAAAACCCGTAATCGCCATCGTGGGACGCCCCAACGTTGGCAAAAGCACGTTATTTAATAAGCTCATCGGCGAGCGTCGCTCGATCGTTGAGGATACCCCCGGTGTCACGCGCGACCGTATCTACGGCGAGACCGAATGGAGAGGTCGCAAAATGATCCTCATCGACACGGGAGGAATCGAACCCAAAACAGACAACGTCATCCTCGCGCAGATGCGTCTGCAGGCGCAGATCGCGATCGATTCCGCAGACGTCATCATCTTTATGTGCGACGTCCGCACGGGACTGACCGCAGACGACCGTGAGATCGCCGTGATGCTCAAGAAGAGCGGCAAGCCCGTCATTCCCTGCATCAACAAATGCGACAGCGTAGGTGCGCTCCCTATGGAATTCTACGAATTCTACGAGCTGGGCTTTGACGAGGATCCCGTCAGTGTTTCGAGCATTCACGGCTCAGGCTCGGGCGACCTGCTCGACGCCTGCATCCGCTCGCTCGGCGCTTGGCAGGACGAGGAGGAAGAGGACGACAGCATCAAGATCGCCGTGATCGGAAAGCCGAACGCGGGCAAATCCTCCATCATCAACCGTCTCATCGGACAGAATCGCCTCATCGTCTCGGACATTGCAGGCACCACGCGTGACGCGGTCGACACACAGGTGGAAAACGAATACGGTAAATTCACCTTTATCGATACCGCGGGCATTCGCCGCCAATCCAAGATCGACGATCGCATCGAGCATTTCAGCGTTCTCCGCGCGCATATGGCAGTGGAGCGCGCTGACGTCTGCCTGCTGATGATCGATGCCTCCACGGGCATTACCGATCAGGATACCAAGATCGCGGGCATCGCGCACGAGGCGGGCAAGGCGACCATCATCGTGGTCAACAAGTGGGATCTCATTGAAAAAGACAACCATACGGTGAACGAATTCAACAACAAGATCCGCACCGAGCTTGCCTATATGCCCTACGCGCCCATCCTCTACGTTTCCGCAAAAACGGGACAGCGCACCAACGATCTCTTTGAGCGCATCCTCTACGTCCATAATCAGGCGGTCACGCGCATTACCACGGGTATGCTCAACGACGTGCTGGGCGATGCGATGATCCGCGTTCAGCCCCCCTCAGACAAGGGCAGACGCCTCAAGATCTATTACATGACGCAAATCTCGGTCGCGCCCCCCACCTTCGTCATCTTTTGCAACAACGTGGATCTCTTCCATTTCTCCTATCGCCGTTACATCGAAAACTGTCTCCGCGACACCTTCGGCTTCCACGGCACTCCCATCCGCATCATCATCCGTATGAAGGGTGACGACGCAGAGGGATGAGACGGAAGGATTTTTGAAAAAAGCTTTCCCACGAAAGGAAAATCTCTATGTTTATCGATCACGTAAAAATTTATATCAAGGCAGGCGACGGCGGTAACGGTGCAGTCTCCTTCCGTCGCGAGAAGTACGTTGCGGCGGGCGGACCGGACGGTGGCGACGGCGGTCACGGCGGAAACGTCGTATTCCGCGTGGACGAGGGCTCGAATACGCTTCTCGCCTTCCGCTACAAACACAAATTCATCGCGCTGCGCGGCGGCGACGGCAAGGGTGCCAAGTGCCACGGCGCAACCGCAGACGATCTGCTCGTCCTCGTTCCTCCCGGAACGCTGATCAAGGATGCCGAGACGGGCAAGATCATTCACGATATGTCTCAGGATGACGGCGCGGATTACGTTGCCTGCAAAGGCGGCCGCGGCGGTTGGGGCAACCGTCACTTTGCAACCGCCACCCGACAGACCCCTATGTTTGCCAAGAACGGCACCAAGGGTGAGGAGCGCGAGGTCCTGCTGGAGCTGAAAATGCTCGCGGACGTCGGAATCATCGGCTATCCCAGCGTCGGAAAATCCTCTATCCTCGCGCGCATCAGTGCCGCAAAGCCCAAGATTGCGGATTATCACTTCACCACCCTCTCCCCCAATCTCGGTGTCGTGCGCACCACGGGCGAGCGCGGCTTCGTTGCCGCAGATATTCCCGGTCTGATCGAGGGAGCCTCGGACGGTGCGGGACTCGGACACGCGTTCTTGCGCCACGTCGAGCGTTGCCGTCTGCTTTTGCACGTCGTTGACATCTCCTGCTTTGAGGGGCGCGATCCCGTCGAGGATATCCGCACCATCAACCGTGAGCTGGAGCGATACAGCGCCGAGCTTGCAACACGTCCGCAGATCATGATCGCAAACAAGGTCGATTCGCTCGACCGCGAGCTGGTGGACGTGGATGCGTTTGAGGCATACGTCAAGGAGCTTGGCTGCGAATTGCTCTACGTTTCCGCCGCAACGGGCGAGGGACTTGACGATATGGTCCGTCTGGTTGCCGAGCGTCTGCGCGATCTCCCTCCGATGAAGGTCTACGACGCGGAGTACGCCCCCGAGGATGCCTACGTGGAGGGTGGCAAGGAAACCACCATCCGCCGCGAGAACGATACCTTCTACGTCGAGGGCGAGTGGCTCTTCAATCTGATGGGACAGATCAACTTCAGCGATTACGAGTCGCTCAACTTCTTCCAGCGTGTGCTGGAAAAGAGCGGCATCTTCAAGGAGCTGGAGACGCGCGGCTGTAAGGACGGCCACACCGTTTCCATCTACGATTTCGAATTTGACTACGTTAAATAAAACAAAAAAGGAGCTTCGCTATGAATATCTGGCACGACATTGATCCAAAAGAAATCACCGAAAACGATTTTTCTGCCGTTATTGAGATCCCGAAGGGATGCAAATGCAAATACGAGTTGGATAAATACACCGGCTTGCTCCGCCTCGACCGCGTGCTTTATACCTCCACGCACTATCCCGCAAACTACGGCTTCATTCCGCGCACCTTTGCGGATGACGGCGACCCGCTCGACGTCCTCGTGCTTTGCACCGAGCCCATCTATCCCCTCACGCTCATCCGCGTCACCCCCATCGGCGTGATGCGTATGCTGGACGGAGGAAAGATGGACGACAAGATCATTGCAGTTCCCTTCTCCGATCCCTCCTATTTCGGCATCAACTCGATCGACGAGCTGCCCGCACACATTTTTGACGAAATTATGCACTTCTTCACGGTCTACAAGCAGCTGGAGAACAAGCAGACCGCCGTCAAATCGCTCCTCGGCAAGGAGGAGGCTGTGCGCATCATCAAGGAAGCGATCGAGTGCTACGACAAGACGTTCGGAGCAAAATAAAGCGTTGCAAAAATAAAAGCATGCGGTTCAAAAGAACCGCAGGCTTTTTTCTGAAAATAATGCAAGCTCCTTAGCCGCTTTTTCTTTGAAGCCAAAGACACAAAGAAAAAAGCGACCAAAAAGAAACGCCGAAAAGGAAATTCCGCCACCCGAAGATGGCGAAGCCCGCCGGTTTTGTCTACAGCTTGAGGGGACTTCTTGCAAGAAG
>JAZQWH010000109.1:0-8253 GCA_045632205.1 Eubacteriales bacterium | reverse complement strand
AAAACGCCCGGGGGGGAATGTTTCCCACCGAGTGATTTTTTTACATGTAACGGCGGTAAAAATCGCTTACGATCTCTTGCAGATCCTTGCTAATATAGCTCAACAAATGATCGCGCATGGATTCGTCGATCCCGTAGAATTGCTCTGCTACCGCCCCCGCGATCGCGGCAAGCGTATCGCTGTCGCCTCCGAGGGAAATGGCATTGCGGAGGGTATCAAATAAGTCATCCGACTCCAAAAACGAGACCATAGCCTGCGGGACGGTGCCCTGACAGGTCTCGTCGAATTTATAGTCCGGACGGATTTGATCGAGGGTGAAATCGATGTCGTAATAGTTGGCAACAAACTGACGGATCTCGTCGCGCGTCGCACCCGATTTTGCAAGGTAGACAGCCCCCACCACGACCTGCGCCCCCTTGATGCCCTCGGGGTGATTGTGCGTGACCGATGCGCTTACCTCCGCGAGGAAGAGTGCGTTTTCCAGGGAGCTTGCGTAAAGTCCGATGGGGGAGACACGCATTGCGGCGCCGTTTCCGCAGCTGTAATAGGGCAGCTCTTCCTCTCTGTCGAGACACAGGCTGCAATGCTCTCCGCAGCCTCGGTGGTATTTTGATTCGTAGAGACGCATTTTTTCGATCAGAAGCTTGCGAAAAAGATCGAGGTCGCGTCCATCTTCCTCATTGAGCCACGCGTTGGGATCGGGTCCCATCACATCATCGTAGGTCATCAACGCGTCCGCGACCGCGAGTGTCATAACGGTGTCGTCCGTAAAGCTTGGACGCTGAAAGAGGAAAGGGAGAAGCGTACTTTTGAATTTGCATTCACTCCATTCATATTCCGATCCGGCGAGGTCTCCAATAATTGCTCCGATCATAGAAATCTCCTTTTTTTATCAAATTTTGGGTTGCACAAGCGTCAAAAAACGCTTTGTGAGCGCGTGGGGATAGAGAAAACGGGCATCCTTGGATGCGAACGAGACGGTCATCATGCCGCTGTGTCGGTCAAAGCTCTTGACAACACCGATTCCGTAAAGCTGATGCTGCACAACGGTTCCCGTCGCGATCGGCGTGCGCGCGTAAACGGGGCGGTGAAAAATCGGCGGTGGGTTGCGTGGGGAAAAGTTGGGAGATTTGCGCGAAAAAATGCAATGAGCGGTGTGAGTGGTATAGGTATCATTGACCTTGCTTCGTGTTACAAAAACGGGTTTTTCCATCTTTTACTCCTCCTTTTAAATGACGAATGGATTTTTGCATTCCTTCAGCTTTTCTCTGTCGATATAGTATCCCTTTCTCTCCACGCGGACGATGGGATAGCCGAATTCGATGAGATAGCCGACGTTGCGACCAACCGTTTTGCGGTCGCAGGGAATGCCCTTCTCATTGAGAAAATCAGCGATCGCGCTTTGTGTGATGGGACGGTCGGGCGTTGCTTGCCTGAGAATGTTGAGGACATAGAGAATGATGATCTTTTTTGCGATTTTTGACTGCTTGTCCATTCGCGGTTGCTCCCTTCGGGTATGCGTTTTTTTGAGACCCCTCTATATTAATTATACTGTTTTGGAGTGGACAAAACCTTCCCGCAAGGCAAAAACGGCGCAGATGTTTACAATTTGTTTACACTTTTGGCTTTCTGCTGCGGATCTGCATCATTTTTGCATTGATTTGAGAGAAGCACGCCTGAACTCCGTCCGACGTGGAATCGAACCTTACCGAGGACTCCCGACCGATGCCGAGCGCGTCCGCGGTTTCCTTCTCGTCAATATTGGCTGCAAGGAACACAAACTCCCAACCAAAGTGCTCGGTCTGCCGACGGATGAGCCTTTGCACGTCGGAGAGGGTGAAACGTCGGCTTGTGTTTTCCATTCCGTCGGTGGTGATGAAAAAAACGGTGTGCTCGGGAACGTCCTCGGGACGCGCGTACTTGTGGACGTTTCCGATGTGCTTGACGGCAAAGCCGATCGCATCGTAGAGCGCGGTACAGCCGCTGACGGTGTAATCGTCGACGGTTATAGGGCGAACCTGCTCGATCGGAACGCGGTCGTGCAAAACGCTGCTGCGATCGTTGAAGAGCACGGTGGAAACGTAGGCGTCTCCCTCACACTCGCGTTGCTTTTTGAGCATTGCGTTAAAGCCGCCCACCGTGTCGCTCTCCAGCCCTGCCATAGAGCCGCTTCGGTCCAGAATAAATACGATCTCTGTCAAATTGTTTTTCATAGAAAAATCCTCCCTTTCTGTGATGCTCCTATTGTAGCATACGGAAAGGGAGGAATGGTCGCTTATGGGGAGACCTTTTTACACGCCCAGCGTTTTTTGATCGAATTGATAGAGCACCTCGTTGACGTCGTGGATGGTCTGATATTTTCCCGTTGTGAGAAAATATTTGATAATGATATCGAATTTGTTGCTGTCGGAGAGCGAAAGACCTGCCGTATTGAGCAGATGGTCGGTTTCCTCAAGCGAGAGATGCAGGGCGATCGCAAATGAAACTGCGGTCTCCTTGCTCGGGCGGTAATCCTTGTTGCATTTGAGCTTGGAAAAGGTCTTTTTGTCCACGTTCGCACGCTTGTAGCAATCGACGTCGGTGATGCCCTTTTGATCAATGTAGGAAAAAAGCGTTTCGGCAAAGCCGCGATCCATTTTTCGGAGCATCTCCTCAAGGCTGGTCGATTCGGCATCGGAATCGCGGAGGACGCGGGGAGGGAGACGGCATGCCGAGAAAAAGGCTTTTGGGAGAGATTGTGCGGCGACGTAGGTGTCGTCGATATATGCGGTGACGTCGGAGAAGAGCTTTTGACTGATGGAATAAGAGGATTTGTCAAATACAACGATATAGACGAGGAGATCGTGCGTCAGGAGAAAGGAGGCAACGGCTTCGAGCGCGATATGCAGGACCGATTCCTTGGGGAAGGAAAAGGTGCCCGAGGAAATAAGGGGGAACGCAATGCTTTTGCAGTTTTTCTCAACCGCGAGCTTGAGCGACTCTGTGTAGCAGGAGCGCAGAAGCGCTTCCTCGCCGCAATTTCCGCCCCTCCAATGCGGCCCGACCGTGTGGATGACGTATTTGCAGGGAAGTGCGAATGCGGGCGTGAGGATGGCGTGGGCGACCGAGAGACGGGGCGTTTGCTTCCAACACGCGAGATAAAGCTCCTTACCTGCGGCGCGGTGGATTGCGGCATCGACTCCGCCGCCGTGCGAAAAGTACGGATCGGTCGGGTTGACGATCGCGTCGCATTTAATTTTCGTAATATCCTGGCGGATCAGCTTGATCGGCATACGCATTCTCCTTTTTTTGAGGTTGATTTTATTATAACACCCTGCAAAGAGGGTGTCAAGGTTTTGCCTTCCTATAAAGTGAAAAATGCTTGCATTTTATGAATTTGGTGCTATAATAGAATCAATGGGGAAACCCGTAATTTCAGACAGAGAGGGTGCTTTTATGGAGTATGCAGTAGCCGACCGCGTGCAGGCGGCGGAGCTTTCGGACGTTGTGCTTGGCGGAATGTCCCGCGTGCTTTCCGATCGCTTTTTTGAGGAGCGTATCTTTTCGGATTTCGCCCGCGAGGTGGTTTACCGCGAGGCGGAGGATGCGTTTGCAAATTGCGTGGATGACGAGGAATTTGTGGGCCTCTGGCAGGGTGAGTTCTGGGGAAAATGGATCCTTAGCGCGGTAGAGGTTTACAAGCACCGCAGGGATCGCGACCTGCTTGATTTTTTGGTCGCGGCTTGCCATAAGCTTCTGACCTACGCGAGAGAGGACGGATATCTCAACACCTATAAAAATTCGCTCAACGTATTTCGTGTAGATCCTGTCGAGGCGAAGGCGCGTTGCAATATGGGCGTGGATTGGAACTGGAACATCTGGTGTCGCAAATATACGCTTTGGGGCTTGCTTGCGGTCTATGAGATCTCAAGCGATCCGAAAATCCTTGACGGCGCGCGTGCGCTTGCGGATCAGCTGATCGGTGAGCTTTCGGCAAACGGCATTGAGATCTCCGATACGGGTACGTTTGTCGGCTTGCCGAGCTGCTCGATCTTAAAGCCGATGCTGATGCTCTACGGATTTACAAAGGATCCGAGCTATCTTGAGTTTTGCGTGAAGCATATTGCGGATCAGTGGGAGCATGAGGACGGCAGATGCCCGAATCTGATCACCAATGCGCTTACGGGCAAGCGCCTGACCGAGTGGTACGAGAATTCCCCGTCTTGGGCAAAGGCATACGAGATGATGTCCTGCTACGAGGGGCTTTGCGAGCTTTACCGTTATACGGGCACGGAGCGTTATCTGCGCGCCTGTGAAGCAGTTTATGAGATCCTGAAGCGGTATGAGCTGAATCCTGCGTTCAGCGTGGCGTACAACGACGTATTTGCGGATGCGGCGGAGGAGATCAACCTGATCAGTGAGCCGTGCGACGCGATCCATTGGATGCGTCTTTGCTACGAGCTGTTCCGACTTACGGGCGACGTCAAATACGTAGACAGTACGGAATTGACCTACTTCAATGCATTCCTGGGCGGTGTGTTCAAGGACGGAAAATGGGGCGCGCGCGGCATTCGCGGAGCGGGCTCGCCAATGTGGTCGAGCGTTCAGGCGAAGCTGCATCATCAGCATTGCTGTGTGAATAATATGCCTCGCGCGTTTATGAGATTTGCGGAGATGGCGATCATGCAGACGGAGGAGGAGATCCTCGTCAATCTGTATGAGGATGATACACGCGCAACGCTTTCCTACGAGGGAGGCTCAGCCTCCGTTGCGGTCGGAGAGGGCTATTTTGAGCGCGGACGCGTGACGGTGGAGGTTACCTACGAGGGCAGGAGAAAGCCGATCTCCCTGCGCGTTCCCGCTTGGAGCGAGGGCGCGGAAATTTGGGTGGACGGCGAGAGGATGGAGGCAAAATGCGGCTACGTGACGGTAACGCCCAAACGGAATTCCTGCACCGTGACGCTGGATTTTCATATTTCGCTCAGGCTCCGTCGCTTTGAAAGGCCCGTTCACACCTATGGGGAGCTTGTGGACGGAAAGCCGCATTGGAAGGTTGCGAGATGGATCAACAGAAAGGCGCCTGGCGAGACCGAGGAAGAGCTGTTTTTGCGCAGGTCTGTTTGCACGCTGACCTACGGCCCCCTTCTGCTTGCGCGCTCCAAGGAGATCGGAAGCGATGAGGAGGAGATGTTTGGCGAGCATTTTGCAGGGGATCGGCTCAATGCCAAGCTCTGCGCGTCCCGTACCGTAAACGGCAACGTGCGCTTGATCGCTGACGTGGAGCTGACCGACGGAGAGCGGACTGTGCGTACCACGGTCTGCGATTACGCGTCCGCAGGAAACCAAAAGCTTGAGGATGCGCGCTATTTCAGCATCTATTTTTAAGAGAATAAGACTGTTTGGAGGAATGAAGAGATGAAAATTACGTTTTTGGGAACGTCGCACGGAGTGCCTGCCGCGGATAGATTTTGCACCTGCACGATGATCGAATCGGGGGACGCGGTCTATCTGATCGACGCGGGTGTTCCCGTTGTCAATTGCTTACTTGAGCAGGGAAGAGCCGTGCCCGAGGTGCGTGCGCTTTTTACCACGCACGTACACGGCGACCACACGGCAGGATTGTTTCAGTTTGCCGATCTCGTCGATTGGTACTACAAGTGTCCCGTTGATTTCTACGTAGCGGACCGTGCGCTTGCCGATGCGGTTGCAGTTATGATCGAGGCGTGCAACGGCACGAGACCGCCTCGCGAGGGACGCACGAATTTTATTGTGATCGATCCCTCCAAGCCCTATCAGGATGAGAATATCCGTGTAGATTTCATTCCGACCAAGCATATGCCAGAGACGCGCCATTCCTACGCAATGCTTGTTACCGAGGGAGAGCGGCGTGTGCTTTTCTCGGGCGATCTCTCTCATAAGCTGGAGAAGGGAGACGTGCCTGCGCTCCTGTCAAAGGAGCCGATCGACGCGTTTGTCTGCGAGATGGCACATTTTGACGTTGAGCATATCCTGCCGTATCTTGAAAGCTGCAAGGCACGTGCGGTTTACTTCCAACACGTTTATCCGCTTGACAAATATGATCGGATCCGAGCGCTTGACGGAAAATTTGCGTTTTCCATCCATACGCCGAATGACGGGGACTCGATTGAGATCCGATAAAAATACAGCGATCTGTGTATCTGCCGCAGGGCAGGTACGCAGGTCGCTGTGCTTTTTATACACCCGTATTCTGCTTGGAGGCATAACGGCTGTACTCCGTGGGAGTCATACCGAACTTTGCCTTAAAGGTTTTGGAAAAATATCCCGCAGAGGAGAAGCCGAGTGAATCGGAGATCTCGGTAAAGCTTTGCGAGGAGGAGCGGATGAGGCTTTTTGCGCGTTGAAGCTTCATATCAATAAAGTAATCGATCACTCCCTGACCCGTTTCACGTCGGAATTTGCGGTTGAGGTTGCTTCGGCTGATCCAGAAGCGAGAGCAGATATCCTCAACGGTCAGCTTCTCGTGAAGGTGGTGAGAAAGGTATTCGCAGATCTCTCCGATGATACGCGAATCGTTGATGTGCGTGCCGACCTTTTGCGATTCATCGGTCATATAGGGGATCTTGTTGAGACGGCAGTATACCATCAGCAGGAAACGCTCCAAAGAGGCGAAAATATAGCTCAGGACGGCAGGAGAGGCGTTTTCGCGCAGCTTCATTCCTCGCATCCCTTCCGTTCGGTACGGCTCAAATATGCGTACTCCCGTGCGGATAAGCTCAAGGAGCAGGTTGCTTTCCTCCTCACAGAGTAAAAACGGCTCGCGGACGAGCGCCTGCAATGCCTCCGAGGGACAGCAAAAGCTGATGACGGCAAAGGACGCATGCTCGGTCTCCCATTCGTATTTGGAGCGCACCCCCGCAGGACGGAAGAACATCATTCCCGGATCAAAGCGGTAGGTGTCGGTCTCTGTAATATATACTCCCGAGCCGGAGGTGACGTAGATGATCTGCGAGAAGTCAAAGCATTCGAAATACGGCTTGAATGCGGTTTTGGTGGGATAATAATACGCCGTGATCAGCGATTCCACCTCGATCATCCGTTTGGCTTGGATATGGTGGTAGGTTCCTTCAAGCTCCATAACCGTTCCTCCCTTTTGTTGATTTTTACAAAAAATGTGTTGAAAATTGCATAGACAAGTCTGTTGTATGATGATAAAATTATTATACAACACACGGATTGCATTGTCAATCCGATTTTGAACGAAACGAGGATAGATGGATGAAAAAAGAAGAGCTTTCCGTTGCCATAGTTGGATTGAGAATGGGAGAATATCACGCAAAAAGCGTTTTGCAATACGGTGCAAGCATTCGGGCACTCTGCGATACCGATACCGAGCTGATGTCGCGTATGGCGGAGGAGCTTGGTGTCCCTTTGGAGTGTTGCACGACCGATTGGCGTGTGCTGGTAGACGACGAGAGCATCAATACGGTCATTATCGTGACTCCCGATCAGCTTCACCGTGAGATGGCAGAGGCGTTTCTCTCGGCAGGCAAGCACGTGCTTTGCGAAAAGCCGCTTGCGCTTACCCGTGAGGACGTTGGGGCGATCGTTGCGGCAACAAAAAAGAGCGGATGTAAATTTATGGTGGGACAGATCTGCCATTTTACCCCCGCGTTTATCAAGGCTAAGGAGCTGCTGGATAACGGTGTGATCGGAGAGCTTTATTATCTCGAATCCGAATACGCACACGATTATTACCATATTATGCATGGATGGAGACGCGATCCGCTCCGTCACGGTGTGGTCGGCGGCGGATGCCACGCGGTGGATCTGCTCCGTTGGTATGCGGGCGATCCCGAGGAGGTCTTTGCGTACGGAACGCATAAGCTCCTGCCGATGGTGGAATATAATGACGCTACGATTTCGGTTCTCAAGTTTGCCAACGGTGTTGCGGGCAAGGTCTTCGTTTCTACCGGCTGCAAGCGAAATTATACGATGCGTACGCTTTTGTACGGCACAAAGGGAACCATCATCTGTGACAATAAATCCGATTCGATGCAGCTCTTTACGGTTGAGGAGGATGGCGTAACCGTGAAAAAGGAGCCTGAGGTGATTCCCGTTGAGATCAATCATCACAACACCGACGGTGAATTTGCCGTATTTGCAAATGCGATCCTTGCGGATGCTCCCATCGTTATGAGCGCGGAGGAGGGCGCGAAAACCGTTGCCGCTTGCCTTGCAATCGTGGAATCCTCAAGGATCGGATTGCCCGTTAAGCCCGATTATTCCTTCTGA